>WALV01000042.1 GCA_015522645.1 Candidatus Tiamatella sp. | reverse complement strand
GTAAAAATAGACGGTAAAACATACATTACAATAATCGACGCTAAACTATGGGCAAAAGACATATGTAAAACCATCTTGAACGACACGCAGCAAATCCTTAGAAACCCTGATCTACTAGAAAACTATAGTTGCCCGCAGGGAACCCGTGTACATCAGGTGAGGCACAAAGAATCACTCATGAAGTACCTGCACTATATCAACACTAAATCAGTCAAACTGAGGAGACTGGAAAACATAGTAAGCCGGAAGAGCAACGGTATAACCGGGTACTACCTGCTATTCATCCAGCTCAAAGAGCCATGTAAACCCTGTATAGAAAAGTTGAACAACCTACAAGATGAAATAAAGAAGTCGAAGAACAATCACACATTATATGATAAGATACAAATCGTGAGCATAGACGAGTTAATAGGACACCTCCAAAAGAACAATCTCGCAGGAATTTTCAAAGGCACCCGTAAACCGGATTACGACGGTATTAAGCTTTTACCATGACAATTACCACTTCCCGATGGATGCTTACAACAGTTTTTATATGTTTAACCAAACAAACACTAAATAGCAGGTGTACCTTTTGGCCCCCAAAACACAAGCATCCTCAAACCCACATACACGCCACACCGAAACCCCCAGACAAGACAAACAACCGAAGACCATTCGAGTTCCCATAAAGGATTATCTAGAGAGTGAAACACGATGAACAGTGAAAACAATATTAGATTCATCGAGACACCTGAATTCCCGATACACACAGTCAACACAGCATCCGAAAAGGAAAAACAAGGAGGAGGCAGGCCCCCCTATTGGGAAATGGTTTTCTGGTGGACCCGAAAACCCCTGGCCGGCGCCCGAGCAGTAATCCTAGGCAGCATACTCCCAGGAAACACTAAACCAGGAGACTTCCTAACATGGCTCAGGCTAGACTCGAAGAAAACCCCCCACAGGTTAAACCCAAACCTACCCAGCACTATTCGTGAGAGACTCCGAAACACAAGGCTCCTCGACCCGTTCGCCGGGTTCGGAAGCATACCCCTAGAAGCAGCGAGGCTCGGAGTAGGTGAAGTAGTAGCAGCAGAGCTACTACCGACGAGCTACATATTCCTAAAAGCCATACTAGAATACCCCAAGAAATACGGGAAACGGAGAATTAAACTATCGAGGCAGGAGATAGAAGAACTAGGCCTAGAGAAAGCAGTAAAAACCCTCTCAACAAACAAGCCGTTAACAGGCAACGGTAAATACGAAGTACCAGAGCTACTATACGACGTCGCAAGATGGGGACAATGGATAACAAGTAAACTAAGGGAAGACCCAGATATACAGGAGCTATACGATGAAGATGTAGCGGTTTATATAGGAACATGGGAGGTAAAATGTCCGGTCTGCGGTCGCTACTCCCCACTAGTAGGTAACTGGTGGCTCTCCAAGGTCAAAGGCAAAAAATACGCGTACATGAAACCCAAAATAGAGAAAGACGGAATAGACATAGAAATAGTCGAAGGAAAAACACAGGGAGCCCCAACACCCAACGTAAGAGGCAGGCCAGAACACGCAGAATGCCTTCACTGCGGCTCCAATATAACCTACATCAACCCGAGAACAGGAAGAGTCTACAGATCCAAGAAAGAAGTAAAAGACAAGCAGCTAAGAAAAGAACTAGAGTTCTACCCCAAATACGCAATAAAACAATGGTTCAAAACACTAGAAGAATACCTCAACAACAGGAAGGAAAACCAAATAGACAAACTGAAAAACGCCCCCGCAAGACCCCGGATACTAGTCAAAGTAAAAATCCAAAATAATGACCTGAAATTCGAGCCAGCAACGCAGGAAGACCAGGAAAAACTATGGAGAGCACTAGAAAAACTAAGACAGCAATGGGGAGACCCAGACATACCCACAGAACTAATTGCAATATATGAAAATAGAGCTATATGGACACAACCTTATGGTATAGATAAATTTTATAGGCTCTTTAATCCACGCCAACTTCTAACACTTACCAAACTAGTCAAACTCGTACGAGAAGCAGGTAAGAAATTAGAGGAAGAGAAGCTTAGGGAGGGATGGGGCAGAGAGGAGGCATTCAGGTACGCAGAAGCAGTAACAACATACCTAGCAATAGCACTAACAAGATATGCAGGATACAGCAATATCCTAACTCCATGGAAAAATTATACGGGTTTTGGTAGTGCAACCGCTTTACTTAGAGCAGTAAATATTATGGTTTTCAGAGGAATAGCAATGAGTTGGAATTGGACTGATTATAATATTAATTATAATGGAATAGGATTTGAAAGAGATATTAAGTCGGTAGTTTCCACCTTGTCTTATCTTGTTTCTGCTGTTTCTAATAGTCCTAGCCGAGTTAGGGTTCTTCGAGAAGATGCTACTATACTTAGCAGGCTAGGTGATGAGAAGTTTGACGTTGTTGTTACTGACCCGCCTTACCGTGACGACGTGCCGTATGTGGAGTTGAGTGATTTTTATTATGTGTGGCTTAAGCGTGCACTGAGCGATGATGGCTTGGTTCCTAGGTTCCATAGGGATGTTTTGATTTATCGTACGCAGTGGGAGAGCTTTGCTACGCGGGAGATTAGCTATAATAAGAGTAGGTTAGAGAATTTCGGTGTTAAGGAGGCAAGTGATTATTATGAGAGGCTTCTCGGTATGGCTTTTAAGAGGATGTCGGAGCGTTTGAGTGATGATGGTTTGATTGTGACTTATTTCGCTCATTCTAGTCCAGAGGCTTGGATTGAGCTTGTCGAGGCTGGCTGGAGAATTGGTGGTTTACGTGTCACTAGGGCTTGGGCTTTCTCTACGGAGTCGGCTCAGAGGATTACTGCTAGGGGTAAAACTGCCTTGGAGTCCAGTATAGTTGTAGTCTGGAGGCGGAGAGGTGGGGATGAGAGGATTGGTGAGTATACTGAAGTTGTGGAGGAGGCTTTTAAGGGTGCCATGCAGGGTAGGATGGAAGCGTTGAACTCTGGTCTCACTGGTAGCGATTTATTCCTGGCGTCTATGCTGGGTGCTTTATCGGTTTTCACTCGTTATGACAGGGTCGTGCATTTCGGTAGTGAGTTGTCTTCTAGGGAGGTTGTCAGGGAATCGTATGCTATTGCTACTCGCGTTGTGGCGGGTGCGGTTGATTTGGTGAAGACGCCTGAAGCGTTGTTCTATTTGGCTGCTAAATCGGTGTTCAGGCGTTATTCTATGCCTAAGGGTCGGACGATGCTGCAGGTTGCTCCTGTAGAGCCTATTGTGCTCTCAAGCCAGGATGTTATTATCCTGTCCTACGGCTTCCTACGGAGGATTGAGGAGGGAAGGCAGGAGGGCTATAAGCTCTTCGAGGATACCGGGGTTATAAAGGGTATTGACAAGTCGTCAGGTGCTAATGTCGCTAAGCAGAAAGCGTTCATTCTTCTAGAGCCGCTGAGCCCTACGATTGAGGAGATCAAGCGTGTATTGGGTGAGAAGTGTGTTAACCCGATAAGGATGGAGGCCTTGAACAGGAGGTTGAACACGGTTGATGTCCTCCACTTGCTAGAGTATTTTGCGAAGCAGGGAAGAGCTGATTTCGCTGCAGCTTACAAGAACCTTTACGCTAGTCGCCCTAATGAGACTAGGGAGGCTGTGGAGTTGGCTAAAGTTATTAGTGGGTACACCGGTGACCCTGAGAGAGATATGGCCCGCCTTGTAGTAGACTATGTCCAGGGGAGGTGATGGGTTATGCCTGATATAAGGAGCTTGGATGTAAGAGATGAAATAATGAATTTAAGCTACGAGCCAGCCGTCAACTTGGGAGACGTTGTTAAGGGTAGTGCACCAGGATTCATAGGTGATCCTGTTGAATTCTTCGGTAGGACGCATGTAACGGACTCCATGAAAAGCCTTGTCATCAAGGCGTTCATGAATCTCCTAGGGATTAAATCGGTGACGGTTAGCGGTAAACAATACAATGTTTCCAGTAGCCTTATACTTCTCCCGTCAGATTTGGGTGGGGGTAAAACTCACTCTCTAATACTTCTTTACCATATCTTTAAACTGGTAAACCAGTCCGGAGAGAAGGATGACGCTGTCTCTAAACTGGAGATACTCGATAAAGATATAGCGGAGTTAGTGTCGAGGTATTGGGAGAAAATCAAGAGTATTGCACCTAAAATCGTTGTAGCAGACTGTAGGTATAGTGACCTGGCCCCGGGTCCAGCTAGACCTATCAGGATCGCGGGGAGGGAGATTAAGACTCTATGGGGATACCTGGGCTACGAGCTGGGTAAGTATGAGGTTGTGGAAAAAGCCGATAGTATGGGTACGGCACCTTATGTCGACGATTTACTTGCCGTGCTTGATGGGAGCAGGGCTATTGTGTTGATCGACGAGATAGGCAGGTACTATGATATGAGCGGGCTGGAGCCCACCAAGGTATCAGTGTTCCTGATGAACCTGGCTGAGGCCCTTAGTAAATACACTGTAAGAGAGGTAGCTGTTGTAATATCCGTGCCATACGACGTGGAGGAGAAGAGGGTTGAAGCCGGGGCGGGAATGGAGTATATACATAAACCCGAGCTTGTTAGAGCGATTAATAAAGTTTTGAATAGGCCGAACGTGGAGATAGTGAAGCCTGTGAGAAGATTCGATCTGGCCGAGATTCTCCAGAAGAGGATTTTCAGGGCAAGCAATACTGAGTTGGATCAATTCGCTACCGAGTTTATCTCTAGGGAGCTTAGTAGGGAGTACCCGGTCCAAGTAAGGAAAGTCCTAGATGATAGGGGGTTCTGGAGGGAGGTAAGGAAAACCTATCCGTTCCACCCAATGTTTCTCAATGTACTCGAAAAGTTGTCTTACGGGCTTGGATACCTCCAGAAAACTAGAGACGCTATTAAAATCGCCGTACAAACAGTTCTAGCTTTAAAGGAAGGATTGTTCGACGCGTTAGAAGATGAGATAAGCCTGGTTATGCCGTACCACATACCCATATTTGTAAGTGAGACGCTGGATGAAACTATACTTAGGAATGCTCCGAACGAATACCTAGTCTTTAATCTAATCCTCAAAAACAACGTGGTGATCCCGCATAACTTCACCAAACTGAAGAAACTCGGTAAGGAGGGATTCTATAAAGAAGTTATAGCGAGAGAACTAAGGAACCTCAAGGAAGACGAGATGAAGCTGGGCGTTAAGCTAGCCTCTATCATATGGCTGCACAGCCTCATCGGACTTGGACTCCCGATGAACATTGGAGACTACCCTACAACAATAGACCTTATCTACTCGGTGTCGCCGACGGACCAAGATGTTAAGGGTGTTCTAAATATCCTGAGGAGCATTCTGCCCCAATTAATAATTCACGGCGAACCCGATAGTGATACTACAAGATGGTTCTTCACTAGAATACCATCGATTGACGATCTAATTGATATATTAAAAAAGAACGTAACCGACGAGATGGCTAAGGACAAACTTGCAGAGTTCCTGGAATGGGGTCTTCTGGGTAAGAAAGGGAGGGGTAGGCCTCCCAAGGAATGGAGGAAAGGTTCGACGGTATTCTCTAGTTCAGTTGTCGTTAAAAGTGTTAGATCCGTACCCGGAGAGGTTTCAGGGTTGAGGGATCCTGTACTGGTAGTTTTCGCCGATATAGTTCCCGGCGACGAGTTACTGGGATTACTTAAGGGTAGGAATAATCTAATCGCGCTGGCGCCGAGTGTAATTGGTGTTAGTGAAATGGATCAGTTGGCGCCGGAAGATATTGCTGGTATTAGGGAGCTCGCTGGACTTGAAGGCAAATCTGTATGGGATGGTCTCCTCGAAATTTTAAGGTATTATATTGCTACCGAGCATATCAGTGAAGCTAATCTGAAGAGTTTTGTAGGTGATATCGTAGGTAAAGGTGAGGAGGAGTATCTTAAGGATTTACTTGAACTACTTAAGAATAAGGTTGACAGCAAAAAAGATTATTTCTATAAGAATACATGGAATATGATTAACCGGTCCTACCGTAGAGTATATTATCACAGGCTAGGACGGGTATTCTCCGAGGAAGGGGTGTCACTAGAGTCCGATAAACCTATCCCCGTTATAGTCGAGGAGTTTTTAAGGGATAAGAAGCTTATACCGGAGGAATTCAAGGGAACCAATATAGAGTCAATTGTTAAGAATTACTTGAATAAAGACCCTAAAAAAGACCCTATCGGAATAGGCGAGCTCTGGACATTCATCCTATCCACGGATAAAGCAAAGGTTCCCCTGGTTGCATATAAGGACTTTATTAATGCAGTGAAAGACCTTATTAAAAGCATGGACTATGCTGTTAGGATTGACGGAGAGGTATTGTGGAAGCCTATATTCAAAAGCGAGGTAGAGGCGGAAACAACTGATGAAGGCTCAAAGCTCGTAGGTTTGATTGCAGAGTATCTTAGGAGACTGGGGAAGTCTTGGGACGACGTTCAACTAGTCTACTGGGAGAACGTTTTCGATGAATGGTTAAACAAGGTCACTAGCTCTATTCCAGACAATAAGGTTCTAAAAATTAAGGATAGAAGCGGTAGAATACTCGATATAAGAGACGTCAAGTTCAGTCTTAAAGACACTATTAAATCGGGGAAGCTATTCTATGAGGAGAAAAAATATCCAGTAGAGATTAAACTCAATATTCCAGAAGAGATGTTGGAGGGTAAAGAATACGTTATTAATGCTGAGATAACGGTGAAGAATTTTGACGAGGAATTTAATGTTAAACTTATTCCAGATAATGGGCTGAGCGTGGAGCCAAGAGAGTTTAAGGGCAGATCCCCGCTTTCGGTTGGATTCAAGATCAGGGCTGAGAAGGCCGGTGACTATCAAGTTGCTGTGAAAGTGCATAGCGGTGATTTCAACCTTGACTCTCGAGTGATATCTATACCGGTGAAGGGGGAGTGGATAGAGAAAACATTAGTAATAGGCGATAAGGGTGAATCAGTAGATGATGACGCTAGAGTGGTAGCCATTATAGGAGAGGAGATCAACCACCTAGCTGAGATATCCAGAGTAGCTAAATCTTTCCCTGGATCGATCACCGGGAAATTAACTCTGTCAGGTGAAGCTGGTGTGCTGAGCCTTAATATAGATACGGATAATGCTGACTTACTCGAATTAACAGAGGGCCATATTAACAGCATTCGTAACAGTTTGAAGATGAAAACCGCTGATGTATACATCGAGTATGCTCCGAGCGGTGAACTGAGAATTCGTGATATCACCAGTGTTTTCGTTAATCCTAAGGGATTGAAGGTAAAATTTAAGGTGAAAGCTGGTGGGAGTTCATGACTGATTCCAAAAACCCGCTTTATACTCTCACCTTTACTGCTAGGAAGAGGAGGAGGCCTTATAATAGATATAGCGGTATTTTGAGGACTCATAGGTTCTATATTGAGTATTACAGGCTTCTCGATGGTCAGAAGCCGTTGGAGGTTATTGAGAAGAGCGAGCCATTGATAGCTTTTCCGGTAAGGTTTAAGGAGTTTGCCTTGGAGTTTGCTAGAGAGCTGGGCGGTGAGGTTATAGGGAATAGGAGGATTGAGATAGCTAGGAGCGGTACTTATTATGATAAACATGTTATTGTGTTGCCTAACGAGATTGCTTTCCGTAGGCACCTATTGTTTACTCTTACGGTCTCGACTTATAGAAACCTGGGAGAAGCAAGGTTCAATTCCTTGAAGAATATCATGTTGGCTATGAACGCTAACCTGTTAAACATAATGTCGACGATGGCGATTGACAGGTATAATGAGTTGAGGATTACGGGGAAGCCTACGTGGATGTGGTATATGCTACGTGTCGCTAGGGCTTTGAAAGTTTTATACAGGCTTGATTAGAGGGATAAGGGTTGAGGCTGTATCTAAAACCTCTTTTATGGGTCTCTGAGAGATATCTCCAGTACAACCCTATGTTCATATATGAGGGGCGGAAGCCCCTACTTCATCAGACCGAGGTAGTGGCTAAGTCTCTTTTCATTAAGCCTACAAGGATGCTTGTGGCTGACGTTATAGGTCTAGGTAAAACTATAACGGCACTGAGGCTGCTTAAAACTATAGGTAGGTATAGGAGGCTTGGGAGGGTTCTTATTGCCACTCCAAGCGTTCTAGTTAGCCAATGGATTGATGAAATGAAGAGTATGAATGTAAACCCTATCCTTATAGATAGAAGGAACTTGGATCATCTAGCTAAGTACCTTGAACTGCCCAGCGGATGGTATGTAGGTTCTATTGACACTATTAAACAGCCGGAATACATGTCCATCCTCAAGAAGAGCAGTTGGGATGCAATAGTAGTAGATGAAGCCCATAAACTCAGCGTTATCGGCAGCGAGCCTAATATGAGGTGGCAGAATCTCGGCAGGCTTATTAGGGAGAATAGGGATGCTGTGGTACTCCTCCTCTCAGCCACTCCCCATAGGGGGAAGCCGAATGACTACCTGTCACGCCTTGCCCTCATCGATCCATCCCTCCTCGATGTGACTAATGTTACGGCTTTAGAGAAAGTGTTTGATAAGCCGGAATTCTATACGCATACTCATAACGTGATTCTCTTTAGGAGGAATAAAGACGATGTGAATCTTATTTACGAGGGAACAGAGGTCTTTAAGCCAGCCAATATGCTTGCTGTGCTCATAGAGCCCAATGATTCTGAAAGGACTCTTCTAAGGAGTATAACTGACCTAGCTACATCGTATTTAGGGAACTATTATGCGTATATGATAGAAGAACTAGGCTGGAAGGCTGGTAGAGCGCAGGGAATAGTTTCACTGCTTAGAACCCTCCTCGTTAAGAGGGGGCTCTCTAGCCCTCAAGCTTTGGTGAAGACTTTCAGTAAGCTCGTTGAAAAGAGAGGCAGGTATATAGAGTTAATCGAGAAAGGGTATAACCCTGATGAAGCCGAGGAGAAGATAGCTGAGAAGCTCGAGGAGTACAGTAGGAGGATTGACGATATACTTACAGGCGACATAGAGGATATAGAGGAGCTTGACGATGAATTCGATAGGATGGCATCGTACTTCGATAAATTACTGGATGAAAGGTTCAGGGGGAGGCTTGAAGAAGTTAAAAGACACGCAGAAGCCATCCTTAAGGGTGAAGTCCCTGACTCTAAACTTGAAACCCTAAAGCGAATTCTTACACTCACATTGAATGCTACGCCAGGTGAACTAAGTGATGAGTTCATGGATCTAGCCAGTGGGAAAGCTATAGTTTTCACGGAGTTCAAGGATACCGCTAACTATATCTACAAGAGGCTGAAGAAATGGGCTGAAGAAGAATTCGGGGACCCCCATATAGTTAAGAAGTTTACGTCTGATGAGAGGGGGAGTATAGATGATATCAAGAAATGGCTCTCCGAGGAAGGCAGGAGGGTTCTGGTAACAACGGATGTTGCAGGTGAGGGGCTCAACCTTCAGTATGCGAATGTATTAATTAACTATGAGATCGCCTGGTCACCCATAAGGCTTGAGCAGAGAATCGGCAGGGTATGGAGGTATGGCCAGAAGAGAACGACCTATGTATTCAACCTATTCCTGGCTGATGCGTTGGAGAAAGAGGTAGCTGAAGTCGTCTTCGGCAAGCTCTACGGTATCTCTATCTCCGTGGGGAAGCTTGAGCCGATACTGGGGGAAAAGGTGTTCCTGTCGACTATAAGGAACGAGGTTTTGGAGCATGCCGTAGAGGAGGGCGAGCCTGTAGGCGGCCTTATACCGGTGGAAATAGACTTCAAGGACAAGAAGGTCTCGCTATCCGAGGCCAAGATTATTGATATAGTAACCAGGGATGCACAGGGCTTTGTTAAAGCCTTTATAAGGTCGCTGAAGAAGCTTGTTCAAGAGATAAAGCGGATGAGGGTTTATCCTCCCAAAGCTGATGCAGAGAGAATTAGAGAGGAGTTACAGAACCTCACAGGGTTCAGGGATACTGAAGATGCTGTTAGAATACTGGAAATACTTGCAAAAGCTTTTGCAGAAGTGACTGGTTCCTCTTTTGAAGTGAGGGAGGATAGGGTTTTCTTGAGAACGGAGGAGGGTAAGATATATGAGCTGCCTACAGGTAATCCTGAGGAGTTTCTGAAGAGGCTAGTCAGTTATTTCCAGGTCGAGGATTATTCACAGTATTTCGTTTATCAAGACGGGAGGAAAGAGTTACTACTATTATCTGAAGCTGAGGTCATTATTGATGGCGAGGTGAGGTATAGGGAACCTATAGGAGTATCGGTTGACTTTGAGAAGCGGGATATAGCTATAATGAGGGGTAGAGCACTCATCGTTAGACTCTCGGAGATTCTCTCGAGGTCAATTCCCGTAGACGAAATATATGGCTTGGACAATGTAATGGATTCCATTCCAGACGCGTTGAGCGCGTCCAATAACACGTTCTACGAGAAAGGGCTTAGGAGAGGAGCGGTCAAGGTTATAGAATTACTGAGAGGCTACGAGGATATTAAGGCGAAACTGAAGGGGAGGGAATTCTTCGTTGCAAGCGATCCGCAGGTAAAGATTAGTGAACCAGCGTTCATAATGATAAGCACCGCCTTCCTCCCCGAAGTAGAGGAGATACCTAGTGATGAAGTTTGGGGATGGGCTGAAGACCGGGCTATGCCCGTCGTTTTCAACTATGAGGGGCTAAACGGTAGGGAGGCTATGAGAGTTTCCGGGCACGAACACTATGATGTGAGGAGTGTTAGAAGAGAGAAGGATAAATGGGTTCGAGAGGAGAGGTTCATCGAGGTTAAGACAAAGATGAAGAGATCCCTTGGTGTAGGGCTTAAGAAGGAGGAGTTCAGGCTAGCGAGAGAACTAGGGGACAGGTACTGGCTTTACCTAGTCTATGGTGTCGGGTCAGATCACCCTGTCATCCTATGCATTAGAAACCCTGTTAGACGGCTCTCTTTCAGGCGAAAGGAGGTACTTGAGAAGCGGGAGGGTTATTATTTCGGTTTAACTGAAGAGTAACTTGAATTCAACAGAACTTATCTAGTCTTTCATGATATGTATGGAGAGGATAACTGTGTTGACATATGAAATCCTATGCAGGTGTTTGTGATATGAAGGCTTACTCGTTTGGTAGAACTCGGATAAAGGTTTACGGCGGGCTTAACTCGATAGGCGGAAATTGCATAGTGGTTGAGTCACCCTCTAAAAGAGTAATGTTCGATCAAGGCGTGAATTTTACCAGATTGAAGAAGTTTTACGGCTTCAGCATACGGCCTGATAGCGTCGAAGAGTTGAGGGAGATGGGTGTTCTGCCTCCAAGAGAAGCTTATGATGGTGTTGAAGAATTGTATATATCGCATTTACATCTTGATCATTTGGGTAGCCTGAATGTCCCAGGTAATTTACAGATATATCTTCCCTCCGTAGAACTAGCTGGAGCTCTCTCTAGGGCTTGGTGGTTTGACTGGAAACAGCACCTTTTCCCTCAAACTCTATCGTTTACTGGGTTTTCCACTGTTACGGAAAGTAAGAACATAATGGCCGCTAAGGTATCTCACAGTGCATATCCATCTTATGCTTTTAGACTTGAAACTGATGATGCAACGATATTATACACCGGCGACTTTAGAGTTTCTCCGCTGTATCCTCAATTCGCTAACACGCTCGAGGGATTTAGAGAGCTTAGTGTGGACCGGGTTGATGTACTCATTACGGAAGGAACTAATTTCAGCAGGAAAATGAATTATCTGTCTGTACAACAGTTCAGAACATCCATTAAAGATATTTTAGAGAAGTATAAGAGAAATATACTCTTTATATCGGTTCACCCTCTCGACTTGGAATCGACGCTAATTGTTCTTGAACTCCTATGGAAACATGGGTTCATACCTGTGTTCACGAATCCCTATTATGCAACTCTTTTGGATTTACAGATAAACTCCGTGAATTATGAAGCCGAGGGCAGCTTAATATTCTCTCCGCTGAGAACTTCCCGTATCAGGCTATTGGAAAATTTTGAGACGGCTTTCATATCGAGTCTTAAGAATGCTAGAATAGCAATATTCATTCCTGGCTATGACATAAAGAGTATAAAAACGATAGTGAATCTTCTTGAAACAGATTCCTCAGGCCTAGTCCATATCACAGTCTTCGGAGAGCCGATCAGTGAGGAATGGGTTGTCGAAGAGATTAAGGTATCTAATTGGCTAAAATTACTCGGAGTAACTAATTTAAGAGTACACCTAAGTGGGCATTATTACCCATTCGAATTTAAGAATTTAATAGGAACAATTAAACCCAAGGAAATGATTCCGATACATACAAACTCGCCAGATACTATGAAGACATTATTTAATCGCTACAAGTAACTTTTGCGATCTTAACTAAAATAAAAAACATTATACAGGTTCATCTTACTGATGTCGTAAGAGAAGAATTTATACTGATAATGTGGTGCTCGGTAAATATCCAACTTACACAGCTTTTTCAGCAACGTTACCCTTTACTCAATTGTAAACATATTGGAGGATATCCCATTCGAGTTTCACATAGTTCAAACATGCCTGGTCTTTACTAATCTCTGGACTTGGATCAATTGAGCACAATATGAAATAGCTCCTGTAATTGTGGTTTGTGCAGATGTATATGGACTAGTTCACGATTCTAAGTGATGGTTCGGCCGCCAGAATTTAAACCCCGTACCGGAAGATGTTCCGCCTGCCGCTCGCTTGGCGGTTTGGTCCCGAGTCGAGCACCCCTCCCTTGTTTCTGGTTGGGACGTATCTTGCATCCTTGCCTATCTTGTGGATCGTGTAATCCTTAGGAACTATTGAAAGGTTGGTATCAAACCTAGCTAAAGAGTCGTTAGTGGATCATGGGGGCCTTAGTGTTCTCTGCCTTAGAGGTAAAGATTTGTCATTTAAGGAAATTTTAATAAAAATATAGAATTGATAGCTTATTGTTATTTACTTTCGTGGTTTTATTTTTATTGTAAATACGGATTTCTTACCTGTCTTTGTCG
>WALV01000041.1 GCA_015522645.1 Candidatus Tiamatella sp. | reverse complement strand
GATTTTGGCTAATTCCTCAGGAATTTTCGCGGTACGGTATTCAGCCAATATTACCCACCGATTAGTAATATTACTGCTTAATCCTTTAATTGATGATGGAACATTAGTTAGTAATACTTTACTAATAAAAGGAAATAGTAGCGAATATATTTAAGCAAATATTACCCATATATTACTAATTGGTGAACCATAAAATGGAAACCCCTCAACTCCAAGCTGAGAGGAATAAGATGATGCGGGTACAAGGCTGGGTACCCGCGGACTGGACTCCATGTATCATGTCTTTTTTGAAACAAAAAGGCTACCTGAGCATAAGCGAGCTCATACGTGACATCCTCAGGGAGAAACTAGCAGATTGCATAAAGGAGGTGGAATATAATGAGCAGTGATGTTCAGGAGCTCGTGATGAAAATACAGCAGGCTAAAATCGAGTACGAAAACATTAGTAGGAAAAGGAAGGAGTTAGTGGAAAAGTTATTCGAAGCTGCTGTAAGAGCAAAAGTTTGGTGGTTAACTTATCATCTTGGTACTGAGACCCCTAAGTCACACGGATACTACCGTAGCCTCAGCTTCCACTGGAAAGGCCGTCTGATAAGCCTTGTCCTGGACGATTATAACGGCTACCTGAAGATATGTATTAACAATCATAAAATTACAATGGGATACGACCTCGACACATTCAGCTACTACATAACAGATGACTTAGGCCTAATCGAGGAAGCGATAGAAATCCTCGAAGACCTTGCCAAGACTGACATACCAAAACTAGTAGACCTGTTGAACGATAAAGCGACATACATAGCTAAGCTAGACGGCGAAATCAAGGGTAAAATCAGGGAAATCCTAGGGGTGAACTAAATGCAAGTTGTCGAGGATAAGACTATCTATACTATTCTAAACAGGGCAAGGGAAATTGATCCAGATGTAAAACTGAACAACGATTACTGGACTAGAAACTGGGTTTCAATAACACTATCATCTGACGGTGAAAACTATCACGCGGAAGTACTGTCTGTTCACAGCCTGAAACTGATTGTACAGAAAAGCGGTAGATTCGGCAGAGTCCAAGTCGAGAGCCTGTACTACGTAGAGGTTCCTGAGTGCAATTGTAATTATGGTGAATGAGGATGACTGTGGAAGCTAATATTAAGGGCGATTTGTTAACAGTTAACAGTTTGTTAACAAATGACCTTAATATAACAGCTGTCCTAGGAGTCCGTGTTCCAATATATTATTACTACCTATATAATGAATTTACGAAATCCCAGAAACAGTTATTCAAGCAGGGAGTAATAGGGCTCATAGAGAGTATAGCTCACACTAAAATCAAGCCTATAGGGCAAGAGAAAACCATTATCCTAAATGTGAATATCAACCAGAATCATAATGAGGTTAAGAGCATTAATGTACTGCAGGCTAAGAATGATTTGAGGAATATTCTCGAGGAGATTTACCGTTGGCTTGAATTGATGACCACGCCGACCACTACCTACAGCAGGATGCTAACGCCGAAAGTGCGTGAGGACGCTAGGCGGTACAGGAACAAGCTAGTCCACGCATTCAACATCCTGGAGAAAATCAACTAGGTGAACCATCCTTGAGCAGGCTAAGCTACTACGCCAAGCTAAGCTTATCCAAGCACTACAACGAAGTGTTCCACATTATCCGCGAGTACTTGGAGTATAGGCGGCAGTACAGGCCTGACCAGGAGTGCTTCACGTATGCAGGATTGTATAACTGGTATATCCGCAAGAAGAACGGTAGGCTCCACTGGCATACGGTTGAACGGGTTATCCGCAGGATGGCTGAGGACGACTGGCTGGAGAGGGTTCACGGCCGTAAGGTGATGATATTCTGCCCCTCACAATACTTTAAACAAGCACTCCAAGAATACGAGGACATAGTTAACGGTAGAGCCAGCAGCCAGCCTTTCGTCCCGTTGGACAGTTTCCTAGGCGGAGAACCAACAAGGGGTGAGATTGTTGGGTGAGATACTGCTGTGCAGGCGTGTGGGCGATAATTTCGTCTGCATGCCCCTCAACGATAACCGCCGTGAGAGGGATAGGGGTGAGGAGAGCGATGGTTAGTTTTGGTGACTTTATAGCTGGTTTATCGGTTTACCTGAGGAAGAACGATAGAGAGGCGTTCAATAGGATAGATAGTATAGCTAGGAAGGGTATTTGTAGGGAAGAGTTCAACACAGGATTCCACCACGCCTACATGTACTACCTATGGACCCGTAACCTAGAGGGTGCAAAGAGAATCATCCTAGAACACCTGGAGAACTGCAAGGAGAGTGATAGTGATGGATAAGGATAGTGTATGTCCCTTCAAGGATGAGTTGAAGCAGAGGCTTGAAGAAGACTTGAAGCGTAGGCGTGGAGATAAGGGGGAGAAGGTGGTGGGTAGTGGGTAGGTTCTATCTTGAATGTAATATTAATGGTAAGTGGCTGTGTGTCCGCGAGGATATAGCGAGGGACCTCATGGAGTCGGCTAATGTGGAGTGTAGGGATAACCCTGAGTGCGATTGTATCATTATGAGGGCATTACTAGGAAGAGGTGAATGAGTCTTGAATAGTGTTGTGGATTATATTAACAGGGCTTATGAACTGGCTTTCGAGAGCGGCTGGGAGCAAGCATGGGATAGGGTAGTCCCATGGGATAGAAGCACGCATATATTAACTGTTACCAGGCCCGTTAACGCCGTCAAGGCCGCCGTCAAGCTCAGGCGTTATGTTAAGGGTAGAACGGTTCTCGAGGTGGGTGCTGGAGTCGGCCTATTGGCCTCTGAGCTTTCAAAGCATACTAAATTGACTGTCGCAGTAGAGCTTGACCCGCTCTGGGCATATGGGTATTACAAATATGTGTATCCAACAGTCCTCAGGGACAGGCGGCCGCTATTATTCCTGGTTGGGGATGCTTTCACATTAGAGCGGTTGAACGCAAGGTTTGACATAGGCTTATACGTGGGCCTCAGTCAAGCTAGGGAGTTCCTAGAATTACTAGGCAAACTGTCGAATAGAGTAATCCATTTGACACCTACAACCGTGTTTGTGGGCGATAAATTCCATGAGGATTTCAAATTAGAGGTGAAGCAGGGTTGAGGCCTAGACTAGTATTCGCCGACAGGATACTTGGATGCCTAGAAGAAGAGGATAGAAACAAGGTGCTGGAGTGTATAGTGGCGAACGACATGGGTATAGTCAGGGCATTCATAAACCTATACACAGTACTTGTAGCCTCACTGAACGATTGTGACTCTCCAGTAATCAGTTACCCCTACCACGACATGATAGTGATAGGACTATCAGACTGCAAGGACACCGATAACGCTATGCACATGCTAGCTCATTTCCTGGAACAGCTACCAGGCACCCTAGCCGTGAAGGCGGAATACACCCGCCACGGCTTTGTGGTACAAACAATACCTTACAGAGGTGTAATAGATTGAAAGTCGTCACGTTCAAAATCGAGGAAGAATTGCTTAGGCGGCTAGACCAATTCGCCGCTAGTAAAAACATGGTCCGCAGCGAGGTTATCAGGCGCGCCCTGAAAACCTACCTGGAACGCGAGGCACGCAAGATTATCACCAAGAGACTAGTAATATACTAGGGGGTAGAATTGACATATAACTGTACGAGAGATTGTGTGCTAACTCTCCGAGTAGCTGGATATAGTGTTAATGAAATAGCACATGAATGCGGTTGTACAGGTGATAAGGTTTGCAGGATTTGTGAAATCTTGAAGGAGTGGGATCCGTGGAGAGATGTTCAAGCACTTGAAAAGCATTGCATGGATATGGGGGGAATTCCCAGTTGTATACCATGTGGGCATGCAGGGACTCTATGGAAAAAAGAAGTATATAATTACTTGGTGTATTGTTGCAAAAAAGCTGAAGGAGCTAGGTCCCAGCAATGCAGGGATGATTGGATAATGGGGGGTTGCATGCATTTTTACGTGCAAAATTTATTTTAACTTGTTTCATTTCCCCTGTGAACCGTTGCCATCACAGTTATCCACCAATGTCAAAACCACGCGTTTACACGTCTTCCAACGCCAGTGCCTGGCCCTGCTCTCAACAGCCGACTCATACGTCTCATGGCACTCACGATAATACCGCTTATTCCTATCCCTACGCTTATAGTACGCCTCAAGAAGCCAGGGCACCGTTTAACCACCCCCTGAGCCATTCGGCGTATTCTGAGTAGCATTTGTCAGCTCTACTTGTCAGCTCGACATAGTGCTTGGTTAGAATCCTCGAGGGGGTTCTACCTTGTATAAAGTCAATCGTGTCGAGGTCGCAGCCCATAACAGATAGTTTCTGAGCAACCCATTTACGGTAGTATTTCGGGGCCAATAGTTTGTTCTCACTTGCATAATCTGAAACCGCTTTAGGGTGAACAACTATTTTCGGCGGCATTTCAAGCAGGTAGGCCCAGAACGCCTTCTTGGTTCCCCTCTCAAGCTGCAGTTCCGCTCTGAGGAAACCCCCGAGCTCTACTATCCTTATATTATCTATATTGGATAGGAGATAAGCGGCCTCGGTAAGCCTTAGCCCCGACTGTGCCAACACCCAGAAAACAGTACTAAACGGCTGTTCCGAGTGCCTTATACCTTCAAACACTTCCTGGTCGCTGGGGATGTATAGGTCGCTCCTGCTCCTCTTGCTCTTCAACTCCTTGAACTTCTCGCAGGCCTTCTTATCACGCCTCTCCTCACACCTGTACTTCCAATACCGCTTCCAGGCTGTGATACTCCACCTGTTACCCTCGTCCAACGGTTTATTCAGGTAAGAGATGTATCCCCTGCAAACCCTCTCACTCGCATGTTTCCTACACCACTGCGTGAACCTGCCGAGCTCTTTTTGAGAAAACTTAAATCCCGCTCCTTGCTTCAAAAAACTACCCGTAACCATAGCGGTGGTTACGGGTGTGGGGTCGGGCTGAGGACCCGATGGCGTAGGCCTGCGTGGGTTCGAACCCCACCCCCCGCACCAAACCCTAAGAAG
>WALV01000040.1 GCA_015522645.1 Candidatus Tiamatella sp. | reverse complement strand
CCACGACTCTATCCAGTAGTAGCTCTTAGTCTTGCTTATTTTCAATCCTGAGGACATACCAACGACCTTCCTGATTATTCTCTTAGTCTTGCTTATTTTCAATATAGCTAGGCTTTGCGCGTGGCTATAGGCTGGACGATGGGTATTAGGTCATAGGTTACCGTTAATTTTCTTTAGTCACGCGTATTTTTCATGTTGTTTGCTGTGCAAAAAGCTTTTAAACTCATCTCTTGTTGGACCACGTTACAGTGCCGAACCCGTTTGTTCTTGATTCCCCTACTCCAGCTATTTCGGAAATATTCAGTATGTCTCTTAATGTGTTCCTGATTTCTCTGTTTTTTGTGTCGACTATATACGTTATCTTTCCAATTAAGGCGGGTTCCTTCCCCTCCTTGAATGGAACCAGTATTGGTTTGATGGTGTTTAGACTGTAGTAGGTTTCCACCAGCATCCCTAAGAGCTTCAATGCCTCCAGAACGTGCTGGTACATGAGAGTGTATGTATTCCTGTAGATCATGTATCCAGTCATCAGAATTTCGTAGGCTGAAGGACTGAACTTCGGTAAACGAGAGGGTGCTAAGACATTAAATGGTTTCACCGGCCCTTTAAGATATAATGTTATTCTGTCCGCGGATAGGGTTTTCTCCTCTATGTTTTTTGTCACGTTTTCTTTTTCCTCAAGCTTGAACGTGACTATGTGTTCCTTGTACTTGAACTTTAGAGGCGTTCTAATGGCCTCCAGCCGGCCGTCTATGTATTTCACTAGATTTGCTTCACCGCCAATATGGATTATGTACTCGTCACCCGTTAATGGAACTGTTTCCAGTGTCTCCTCTTTTCCGTTTTTTATGATTACAGGAGTATATATTGTGCCTAAAGCATATTCTCCATGCCCGGGCTTGAATAGCGGTGATATGTGTATTGGACTTATGCTACCTCTCATGCCATGGAATAGGGTAAGCTCTCTGGCAAGAGCATATATTACAGTCTTAACTAGGCTTCCAGTGAAATAGGGGAACTCGCCGTCAGATTCCACTCTAACGTAGGCTCTTACAGCCTCAACTCCCTTCAACTTTCTCCTCCCCCACCTTCATGAGCCTATAAAATAGCTCACCTGGCCAAGTCTTCTCAATAGCTCCTCTCCTGATTCTTACTAAGCCCTTACGCTCTAGGTCAGCTAACACATAGTACACGCTTCTGGTAAACCTGTATTTCTCAATCAGCTCCTTACCCGACATATGTCTGTCGGAGGAATAAATTATGTTGAGTAATCTACGCTGAACCTTCGAAATCCTCATGGCCGGGGCAAGGAAACCTAGTAGTGGAACCAGCCTCGCCTCCTCCCCCTCAACACCTTGAAGCAGTAGAACCTCGCATTTACCCTTACGCTCCCTCCACACCTGAAGTGCAACCATTAAGAGGATAGGCTGGAGATACCTCGTACCCGTAGTGCCGACAATAACTAACCGTTCAAAACTCTCCTTCCTGACAACGCTGTATATTTCCTTGCCTGACTCGGGATTCCATGGAACAACAGTAATCCTATGAAGCCTGGCGTTAATTATGTTAGCCAGAAGCTCTATACCCCTCATAATGCGCTCCTTCTCCTCCTCCATTCCAGGCACGGTTACAGCAACAACACATGAAACAGCTAGATTCAACCTATCAGACAAAACATACTCCACAGTACTCTCAGTCACACCCACCGGAATCAGCACACAATCACCCACAGCATGCACCGAGTCTACTCCTGCTTTTGCAATATAAATATTTTACTAAAAAACATATACAATAGTAAAACATAAATACAGCTACGGTAAGAATGTCTTAGGGGAGCATAGTGAACTTTAAGCAGCAGCTGAAGATTGCCTATGCCCTGCTACCACCACCGCTTTCGGCTCTACCAGCCAAGTACCACGCACCGATATCGCTCCTACTGCATAGTTTTAGTACAGGCCTAGTGGCTGACGAGCTAGCAGAACTTGCCGAACTGGAGGATTCGAGAGAAATAGCATTCTTCCTCGGTATAACTCATGATATTCATCAAAAGCTAGTTGAGGATGGGCTGGCGACGCTAAAAACGGCTAAGAACTATATACGTGAGAAACTCGATGAACTCGGCAAGCTGGATTACTATAGATATGTCGATGATGCTTTAGATATCGATGCATGCGGTAAAGGAATACCGGTTCGGAGTTTACCCGAGAAGCTATCCCTAATCTGCCATATTGGCGATATGACTCAAGGAAGTCTGGAGGGAGTATCCCTCCTATACTGGCTGGGGGAGCAGGTAAGGAAACTTCACCCAGATTTAACAGTTAGATTCTATAGTATTATGATACCACAGGTATTTGCCCGAAGCTATATAATGGAGCGAATCTACCAAAGATACATTGCTGATACAGACCATTTGGCGCTTGCCAGCCCCTGGGGGCTGTATGTAATAACCTATGAGGACGAGCTGCCGGAGGTTCTCAACGTTTCATGGGATAACTTAAGAATTGATGCGGCACCCATACCTTACAACAGCATTATTGACGTGGAGAAAACTGGGGAGCCTGCAACGATAAACAGGATAAACATGTCAGGTGATGAGGTAAAGAATAAGCTATGGAGCCGTTTTGCTAGGATGTTCTATAGCAAGTCCTTATTGATGGGCGGTAAACCTATCTACCCAACATTACCAGCTAGCATAGAAGGTCTCTTCGTTAATATCAAGTTCACTGATGTTGAGTTCAGGGACATAAGCAAAGAAAGCACACATACTTGTGCTCTATGCGGACTTCGGCATTTAGCAGAGCAATCCATGATGAGCAGTATGTTTAGCAAGATAGCTGGGGCTAAAGTTAAAAGTGAGAAATGGAACAGATTTATTCCATCACATATTGTTGTTAGAGCAGGTAAGAGTGGGCAGTGGGGACACAGAATAGGACTATGTCCCCTATGTACCCTAGAGGCTCTAGCGATAAGGCATTCAGGGTTTACAGGCAAGTTAACTGGAGTTCTTGGAGTATCAATAAGCAAACCAATACCTGTAAGTCTTCTGCACTATCTGGGCCGTGTAGTTGCTGAGTCAAACCGAATTAACGAGCCAATTGTTGGTAGGGGTGCAGTAAATAGACTCGTTCTTGATTACTCATCTGCCACAATCGGGACACAGGAAGTCTCGGAGCCCAAGACAGAGAACCTATTCAGGCATAAAACAAAGCGGGGTGCAGATATTAATGGTGTCTTCGTCCGCATCGGGAAGCTTATTTCTTGGGGGATATACCCAGTCAAATTCCTTCCAAGCATAGATACAAGCATAGTTGATAGACCTGCAGTAACTCCCTATAATTTCCCTACTCTAGACTTCCCAGTTACTAGTAAAGAATATGGGCACCTTCTTCCTTGGATTGCCTCTCTCCTAGTTACTGTAGGGAAGAAGGAGAGAAGTGAAGCACTTCAGTACCTGGATTTTAGGCCTGAACATGCACCGCTCGCCCTCCTAACTTTAAACAAGTCAGATGATGTTTTTTCATATGAATATGTTTCTGAAGCTCTCTTAAGT
>WALV01000039.1 GCA_015522645.1 Candidatus Tiamatella sp. | reverse complement strand
AGTTTTCACATATATCTATATTTATTGATTCACTAATATCTCTAAAAAAAGTAGGGTGTTATTCTTTTGAGTGTTAGGTTTTGGGAGCTTACTGGGAGGCAGGTTGACGGGCGGGATTTGAGTGTTATGTTTCTCCCGGTTGGTGTTTTGGAGAGGCATGGCTTGCATTTGCCTTTGGGCACTGATACTTTGACTGCTGTTTATGTTGCTGAGAGGGTTGCCGAGCGTGTTGGCGGTGTGGTTCTCCCGCCTGTCTGGTATGGTTCTTGTATGGCTATGAGGAACCATAAGGGTACTTTTGACGTTAGCCAGGATGCTCTTGTCAGGTATGTAGTGGAGATTCTGAGGGAGGCTCATAGGAATGGTGCTAGACTGGTTGTAGTGGTTAGTGGTCATGGCGGGAATACTGTAGCATTGCATTATGCTGCTAGGCAGGCTGCTATGGAGACTGATCTGGCTGTGATCGTGGTTGACTGGTGGAAGGATGCAGCCGTCGAGGAGAGGAGGAAGCTTTTCAGTAAACCTGGTCACGCCGGGGAGGACGAGACTAGTGCCATGCTCGTAATAGCCGAGGACCTAGTCGATCTCGACTCAGCAGATTACGTGGAGGTTGAGCGTTTACCTATAAGGGTCTACCACAAGGGGATTGAGGAGGAGATTTATTCGAAGGCTTTGACCGGGGATGCGAGGCTAGCTTCGAGGGAGAAGGGCGAGAAATGGCTGAGTGCGGTGGTAGCCGAGATAGCTGAGGATGTGCTGGCTGTGGCTAGGAGGCTTGGTATAACTGTTTAGGAAGTTTTCCTAGAAAGTGGTTGTTTTCGTAGAACACGTGTTATCCCATCTTCACGATTTTCCCTAGCTTGTTTAATGATTTTCCCTGCATTTAGGCCTTTAGGCCGTGTTTCCGGGATCTCTTTCTCTGTAGTAGGTTCGAGTTTACCTATACTTAGTTCTTCTGAGAGTGATTCTACCCAACTGGTAGATGCTATATACTTATCTTGGATTGGTTTCTTCTTTCCCAACTATTACACCGTTATTACATTTACATACTAGAATTATAATATACTTGCTCTAAGGCTGAATTAATCTGAGTAAATAGGGTAAATCCTGAAGATTAGGTTGCTTTGAGGAGTTTGTGGTTTAGACTTAACTCTACGATCTCGGCTATTAATTCTTCCGTTTGGTTGAATGGTTTGACGCTAGCGAAGTGAATGACCCCGAGTCGACTGATCTAGTATTAAACTACCTTATGAGGCACACCGATAAGCCTGTGTATATTATTGCTTACTTCAGGAAGGATAGAGTTGACAGGATATTCGCTTTCCGAGAATTCTTCGAGAGAATAAGTAGCGATGAGAGGGTTAAGAGGATCTGGGTAGCAGGTTTCCATTACAGGCTTATACTCAAGCTTATCGGCGGTAAAGGAGGCGTTATAAAGGAAGATAACATAAGGGATGTGATTGATACTGTGAGAAAGGAAGACGGATTACTTGTATTAGCCGTAAATGGAGTAACCCCCTTCATGGATAAGGTAAGAGAGATCCTATCCGGCGAAGCCGCAGAGAAAGCTGCCTGAACAAGCCACCCCTAATATCATGCCAAGACTTATAGGAGATTATACCAACCTTAAGCATCCAGCTTCACCATTAATTGCTTTCAAATGTATCACGTTAATGACGCGGATGTGTTCCTTTTTTTATTCCTTGGGTCTAATTGTCATAGTGTTGCCGTAATATACGGTATCCATGTATGACGATAGACTAAAGCCTCTCACGTTCAGATAGTAACTCCTCTAAACCCTCTTCGAGCTTTACCGGTATATCACCCTCATTCTTTTCGAGTTCGAATAATTTCTCAACTATTTTAATGAATTCATTGAACCATGACATTTTCTTGGCACCTGTTTATTATTGCTCTTCTCGGTGCTTAGTTTATTATCTTATATTCCATCTTTCAATTAGTTAGCCGATTGTATTATAACGCCTTTCTAGTCTGTCCGTGACTTCTTCATTACCTATTGCGGTTACTCTTAACGTTCATAGAGTAGATAACTGGGATGTCATTTTACGCGAGTTTACTAGTTACAGTGTTAGAATTAAATTTGTTTTTTTACAATAATATCTAAACTTACCTTTATTACTAACATAAAAGAAAGTAAACAGTGAGGGAGCCAGTATGAGGAGAACCATGCCGATCATACTGTTAATACTATCCGTGGCAGGTGCTTCTATAGCAGCATTCTACACATGGAGCCACCAGTCTGGTAATGACATAGGATACTGTACACAGGCCCCGGGCTCACCCGGGCCTACTGCATGCGAGACAGCGTACTCCCTGGGATAGCTCAGTATCCCTTTAGTCGGGAAGGTTCACTTGTCCTGGATCGCGCTAGTATTCTTCTCCCTCCAAGCAATCCTAGCATTAATCTACATAAACATTGGAAGCAGGGGAATTCTGAACACTATGATAGCTTTCTACGCTATAGGAACTCTGTTGATCCCCTATCTGGCATACCTGCAGGTAGAGGAGTTATCCAGCATATGCCTATACTGTGCATCTATGTATGTGGTTATCATACTGGCCCTGATAACAGGGTTATATGAGAGACGATCCCGCAGGCCGGTATCGGTTCATTGACTATACTGATTTAACAAACCGTTCACAATCCCGTTTAACTGGTGGGAGATTGTTGAATATACCTTACCTTTACCTTGAGGATCTAGATAATCCTAGGACAAGGGAGTTTATTGAGAGTCATAGCAAAAGGCTTAGGGAGTTCCTGAACGGGCTGCCTAACGAGATACTTCCAGAAGTACTCTCCTGGTATGGAGTAGACTATGTCTACACTTACGAGGTATGTAAGAGTAAAGCCTTTGTCGTTATTCGGGGGAAAGAAGGGTTTAGAGTTATAGAGAAGCCCAGTGACAAAGTTGTCTTCAGTAAACCGGGCGTGGTGGTCTGGGGAGTACACCCTTCGCCTGACTGTAGTTTTCTAGGAGTAGGTTATACTGTTGGAAGCGATGAGGGTGTCATAGAAATCATTGATACCCGTAACAATAGTGTTGTCGATAAGTTGGAAGGCTATGTTTACAGTATAGCCTGGAGGAGCGATGGGCGCTACTATTACCTCCGCATGTATAGAAGAGAACCTCCTCCAGACGGAGGTGACGTGCCTTCAGAGAGGATCATCCTCAGGGACATGGAATCAGGGAAAGAGGAGGTTGTATGGGGTAAGGGGTTACCTAGAGGCTATCTCGTCAATATACACCCGGTTTACGAGGAGGATATTCTGATTATCATGGTTTCGAAGGGTTGGAGCGAGGGGAAACTATACGCTGGACCATTAGGCGATCCCGGTAAGTGGAGACTACTACTCAGCCCAGGAGTTCCCTTAAAACCCGCCGGAGCAAGCCACAACAGGGTGTATGCCGTTGTTTACGATGAACCTGGCACAGGTAGAATCGTAGAAGTTAGTGGAGAGAGGATTAGAGAGATCGTTCCAGCCCATGCTAAATACCCTGTAGAGGAGGCAGTTGCACATGATGAAGGGATAACTGTTAATAGGCTTATCGATGCCAGGAGCACAGTAGAGGATTATACACCCGACGGCAGACTAGTGGATCACTGGGAGCCTAAAGAGCCATCTACTATAGTGTTCATGAAAAGATGGGGGAACCGTGTATTAGGTCAGGTTGAGTCATTCAACAAACCAATGGGTCTATACGATTTACATGGCATGCGTTCCCTGTACGAGTCAAGTGTTAACCTGGGCTTGGAGGTCACGGAGGACTGGGCGGATAGTTTTGATGGAACGAAGATACACTACTTCACAGCCAAGGAACCCGGGGTGGAAGCGGGGAAAGCTTTATTGTACGGCTATGGTGGTTTCGGCATAAGCCTCACACCAGGATACATAGGCCACCTCAAACCAATCCTAGACAGAGGATTCACTTATGTCATGGTTAACCTGAGGGGTGGAAGGGAGTACGGTGAGAAGTGGCATGATATGGGTAGGAGGCTGAATAAGAGGAAAGTCTTCGAGGACTATAGGGCGGTTGCCCGGAAACTGGAATCCCAGGGTTACAAGGTTGCCGGGTGGGGGTCAAGTAACGGTGGACTACTCATAGCAACTGTTATCACACAGGACCCAGAGCTCCTAGATGCTGCTGTCATAGGTTATCCTGTGATTGATATGCTCAGATTCCACAAGCTGTACATAGGGAGCCTCTGGATAGACGAGTACGGCGACCCTGGGAACCCTGAGGAGAGAGATTACCTCCTAACATACTCACCAATGCACAATGTTAGAACTGGAAGATATCCGGCGACACTGATCTACACCGGGCTCCACGACGACAGGGTACATCCAGGCCATGCGCTGAGATTCACAGCTATGCTAGAGGATGCGGGTGCACCTGTCTACCTCCGCGTCGAGACAGGCTCGGGTCACATGGGAGCAGATCCCAAGATAAAGGCAAGGGAGCTAGCTGATATACAAGCATTCCTAATTAAAGTAACCGGGTAAATACGTTATGAATCTCTTTGCGACCAATGTTGCTAGGTATGTAATTGAAAGGCTGATGTAAAGTACTAGGTATATTAATCTTGCGGCAAATCAGTGTCTACTAGGTCTAGACTATTATGGGGTTAGATACCTTTATTCATCACGTATGCCTAGGAGTGATTTCACTAGGTTAGTCCTTGACCACTCTCCACCGCTATACTGCTCGAATAATATAGATTTACGCGGGGGATTTGGGAAGAGCTTTCCAGCTATTTCCTCT
>WALV01000038.1 GCA_015522645.1 Candidatus Tiamatella sp. | reverse complement strand
GGCACCTCCTTATAGGAAAAAGTGGCAATGCACATGAAGTAGGACACTTCATAGTAAACTTTAATGGTAAGGTGAGATGTGGTTGTGGAGGATTAGGTCACTGGGAAGCTTATGTAGGAGGTAAGAATATTCCGAGAAATGCATGGGAATTGATCAATGATTATTCAGGTTCTAAAACTCCTTTTTACTACAAAATTGTTGAAGGTAATTTCAAGGTAGAAGAATTGTTTAACTACTCAATCAAAGCGGATCCCGTTGTTAACTATGTGATTGAGAAGATTCTCATGATTACAGCAGCAGGGATATCCAGTGTTATAGCAGCTTACGATCCAGAGATAATTATTTTGGGAGGAACATTATTCCATAAAGGTTTATCCAGGTTTCTAGATAAAATAGTAAGCTACCTAAAGCTTTATTCGTTGCATGAAAATGTTGTTCTATCGGTTTCCAGTTACCATGCAAGGGAACCGCTTGTAGGGGCATTAGCATCAGGAATCCACCCGGTCACATAGTTATACTCGTATCATTATAAATGCGGGAGATATAGTTATGTATAACGAATAAACACGTAATTCCTATGTGACAACTAATATTGGTGGATGACATTGAATAAGAAAACGAGCGGATTCATATCGGGCCTCATCTTATTTTTATGGATTATATCATTATCCACACAAGGGTTTGTGAGAATACTCCACTTGTTAATCGAGGGATACAGGCGGATGCCGTATCTATGGCTTTCCCTTAATATTATTGCTACGTTATACGTCTTGTATTACACTATTAAACCGGCTGTAAAGACTTATAGATCAATGAAAGGCTTCTGGAAAGGATTCGTATTCGGAGCTATTATAGCATTATATTATTCTCTAATTGCTACTAGTTCAACACTTGCTGGATTAGCATGGCTCATAATCCCATTAACTCTAAAATATACTGCATATAGTTATCCTAAAGGATTCTACGTTAGAATCAAAAGTTCTAGTTATAAAGGTTTAACAGGTAGCACTATATTCCCTTTATTGATTACAGTATTTATTATCATAGGCGTAGTTCTCGCTCTTTACGCTCCAGTACTAGCTTCCAATAAAATAACCGGAGACGCCATAATGCATCCATACAATGTTTACGGAGTTAACAGATTGATACCTCTTTATACCGCGTATGTCTACGCTTCCGATAGGATACAGATACCCACTCATACAGTCTATAAGACAGAGACCTATATCTACTACATAAATGAAACACCGATCTATAACTGGTTAATTGAACCAGAAGGATTCTGGAATTCTATTACGAGAAAACCTATGGGAGCTATCTTCGTTGAAGGTGATAAATACCCTGTAAAAGTCAAACTTATCAAGTCTCAAGTAGAATGGGGACTCCATAACATGAAGTTCAAGTTATTTTATTTCGACAGCTTGCAGCGAAAAATAAAACTCAGGGCATTGGGATATGATATACGATTCGATGAAGCCGTAGAACTGTATAGGCAAGGGCGAATATGGATAGTTATTCCATACAATACCTGGGAGAGAGGGTTATTATGGAATCTCAGAAAACCGATGGGAGTCATATTAGTTGATGACAAGGGAACTATTAGAAAATTGTCTCTCGAAGAAGCAGTGAAATCTCCGATACTGAAAGGTTTGCCGTTAATCTCAGAGAAAACAGCAAGGGAATGGGCTGAGAAATACGCCTATAAGAACGGGTTTGTCGCTGTATACTTCAAACACAATAGGTATGTAATAAGGGACGTCGGAGAAAACCCACAACCATACCTAGAGCCAGGGGATAATGGTACGTTATGGTGGGTATTTACAGTAGAACCCGCTGGTAACACCTACTCCACCAAATATGTACTTTACATAAATGCTAGGGATCCCTCTGGAAAACCGTTGATATATCTTTGGAAACCGAACGAGTTATTAATAGGAGTCAGTAAGGTTATGAGCTATGTAAAACAAGCTCATCCGAACTATGACTGGGGACAAGTGAAAGCTGTTGAACCTTTACCAACTATAACTAATGATTCTATACTATGGAAGGTAAGCGTGGTGACTGGAGACTATCGTGGCCTGGTATCCATAGATATTATAAACGCGAAGACGGGTCAAGATTCTAGTTTTAAGGTAGAGAAAAGTATCACTGCAAAAGTAATACTAGATAAAGTGCTTAATAATACACAGATAAAACCGAGCTACACTAATGAAACTGTTTTGGCTAGGATCAATAATATTCAGAGAGAGATAAATGAAACTATTCAGAGGTTGAATGACTTATATAATCAGTTGGAGGAGCTGAAATCCCAATTAAATATGACGTCTAAATGATTTTTACATACTTGAACAAGTATATATTCTCAATTTATTAACCTTTGGGATTGACTGACTAGTCAGTAAACTTATATATTGTTCCTTAAAATACCACAGACGGTGTCTAGAAATGGCAAACGGGAAGGTCTTGAGAATAACAGAGCATTTAAGAGACTATCTCCTTTTATACGTAATAATAGCTATAGTAATAGCCCTCCCAATAGGATACTACAATGCTGAATTCTTCAAAACCCACAAGGAGCTGATAAAGGAAACAATAATATCGCTAGCAATAATTACACTATATCCTTCTATGATTCAACTCAGATCAGAGAAATTCGTGGATGAATTCAGAGGGAAGGTAAAAGAAACCATACTAGCATTGATAATAATATTCTTAATAGCCCCTCTAACGGCAATGTTCCTAGCAGGATTCATAGAGCATAAATCGGTAGCAATAGGTTTTGTAGCCGCCAACTCTGTCCCAGCGAGTAGTGCATCGATAGCCTATATACTTCTTGCAGAGGGAAATATAGAGTTCGCTACATTACTAGCGGTTATAAGCATAATCGGTGCTTTATTCACTGTTCCAGCATACATAGGATGGTTTGCAAAGAGTGTAAGTGTTAATGTTCCGATAGCAGTTCTCGGTGAATCCGTAGGTTTAGCTCTTCTAACACCATTCATATTAGGACAATTGACTAGATATTATCTAATTAAGGGAAGAGCGAAAAAGTTACTAAGAATAGGTCATGAAAGCTATCCTTGCACGGTCAAAAAGGTTATTCAGGCCGACAAGATTAGTATAAGCGAATTCCTAAGGCATATGGAAGCAGCTTTGGAATGTGTTCAGAACAAATTGAGTAAATCAATAAAGCCTTATCTAAGCCTTTCAACTATGGTAACAATGCTCCTATTAATAGGGTTCCTTATAGCTAACAAGGCATATCTTCTGGTAGAAAAACCAAGCATAGCTTTTCAGATTATTGGATTACAGCTTGTGGTATACGCAGTGATTATACTGTCATTAATTGCAGTCACATTCTTGGTAAAACTAACCTATGATGATCACATGGGTATGGCTTTTATTTCTCTAACAAAGAACGAGAGTGTTGCTGCAGCAGTAAGCGTTATGGCTATAGGTTCAGCAGCCGCAATCCCTGCAGCGTTAGTACCGGCGATACAGCCTATAATAGCCATACTCTATCTAGCATCTGCTCCAATCTTAAAGAGAATAATAAAGACATAGATAAGAAAAATGTCTACAAATATATTCCAAATGTCTACAATTCTTTTTGCATGTAGACAATAATCAAGCGAAATATTACATTATGGTGTACCTAGTTGAGGAGAGATGAAAGAGAGGTTAGAGAGAATATTATCAAAGCTGCTATGAGAATATTTTCAATACACGGATTCTTCAAGGCCCCGACAAACATGATAGCAAAAGAAGCTGGAGTCTCAAAGGGCTTAATATTCTGGTATTTTAGGTCTAAGGATGAACTCATATTAGAAGTTGCCTCGAGAAGTCTACCGAAGGACGTTATTGATGAATGTCTAGATGAAAAACTAGATGGAAGAAGTCTCCTTGAATGTGTAGGTAAGAAGTACATGGATAAATATCGCGATCCTATACTTAAGAATCTCCTCATCCATACGATGGCTTCTGAAACACTTTACCAAGAAATAAGGAATAAGATAGGTGAGATATGCAATATGTATACGAGAGAATTAGCCAAGAAGGTTTTTGGGAGCGATTCATCTATATACCGTGTCGCAATTAGAACGTTTCTAGGTTCCTTAATGTGCTACACATTAAGGACGCCTAAAGATATGAAAGAAGACGAGTACCTGGAGCTTCTCATAGGAATAGTATACGATCGATTAAAGAACAATAGAACGACCTAGCCTCCTATACTAGCTAATAAATCCTCCAAGGCTTTCTTCTGCTTACTAAGATCCTGATAGCGCTCAAAAGCCTCTTCAATACTTAATTCTCCCTTCATCAGCTTTCTTTGAAGCTCCTCTATCTCCTCGTTTACACGGGCTAGTCTGGCTCTGACAATGTTGGCTAGAGTATAAACTCCCGTATCTTCTTTTGGCTTGGTAGGTGTATAAGCCTCTTCCAATTCTACAGGAGTAAATTCTCCCTTAGTCACCCCATCTTCCAGCCTGATAATTCTATCGGCTCTAACAGCAACTCTAGGATCGTGTGTAGTGACTATGACAGTTTTACCGTGTTTAAGAGCTAGAGAATGAAGGATGTCAACGATTTTCTTTGCATTCTCATAATCCAGTTCCGCCGTCGGCTCGTCAGCTATAATTATAGGAGGGTCATTAGCTAAGGCAACAGCAATAGCGACACGCTGTTGCTCTCCGCCACTAAGCTCGCCCGGCTTATGAGTAGCTTTATCCTTCAATCCCATAGCCTCTAGGAGCATCATTACTCTATATTCTCTCGTGCTCTTAGGTACTTTCTTGAAGAGAAGGGGGAGTTCAACATTATCTTTTGCAGTAAGGGTCGGAATTAGATTAATGGTTTGGAATACGAATCCCACATAGTCGAGCCTATGATCATCTAGTTCAGTGTCACCTAGGTTGTCTATCCTCTTATCACCATGGAAAACTAGGCCTCCAGTCGGCCTATCCACTCCGCCTAGAAGGTTCATTAGAGTAGTTTTTCCCGAGCCACTGGGACCCATAACTACATACATTTTCCCGGGCTCAAAATCTACTGAGACACCTCTTAATGCCTGCACTTCAAGGGCTCCCTTACGATATACTTTAATTAGCCTCTCACCACGGACCCGGACCCCTTTTCGGGCGAACAAACCGCTTATAGTTTCGAGTGAGCTCATGGTTATACCTCCCTCATACTTTGTATAGGTGATCCTTTTGTTATCCTGTAGAAGTAAAGAACTGGGATTACGAGAAGAAGGGTCATGAGAAGGATTTCCCATGGAATAGGCGTGAGAACACTTGTCGAATCTACATATCCATCGCTAATAGCTATTCTTACACCTGCAATGGATTGATACATGTTTCCCATAGTTCCCATGAAAGCTGCTCCAGGCTGTAGTGACATCCTGTAGATTAGGGATATTCCTATGCCCGAGAATATTCCGATGGATCCTATGACTATAATAATGGCTAGCCATGGGACGAGTAGTGTTGTTAAGGTCATTCTTCTATTTATACCCCTCAATCTTAATAGCCTGTAGATTCTGTCGACATCTCTGACACTAACATACGACAAAAGCGTTGTTAATAATAAAAGTAGCCCTATTAGAATTGCTCCTGTAGTCCTGAATGATGGAGCTCCTAATCCTACTCCTATGCTTCTCTTCCATAATTTGAACGTTGTGCTACTTGTAATATTTGAGATGCTTGTTTTTTCTATGGACATTTTTTCTATGCTACTGTTTAACGGGTGCTTAGACAGAATTATGAGAGACGATTCTATTCTTGGATTAGAGTTACTCACTGGGATAATAGTGTTTCCTTGAATAGTTGTATTCATTGAGCTGTTAAGTTGACCTAGCCATTCGTCAATGAACCTGACCATCCACGGTCCTGTAACTAGGTATGCCGAGTAGCTTGGTAGAACTCCTTTGCCAGGTATCCCCAATGTAACATCGTTGATACTGTAGCCAACGCATTTTTGAATACTCTTGTCGAAAACATATTTCAAACATATAGAGGAAGCGATACTTCCTCCTTCTCGTTTTAATGCTTTTTTGGACATGTAAAAGTCATATGTCATAGTGTTCTGAAGGGCTATGAATGATTTCCTACCAGATTCAAGGCTAATTAAATCCCGGTTTATAGTATTTCCTGTAGCTGTAATCCTGTAATCCCCGTGGTAAACGATATTTGTAATAGTTGAGGGGTTCACTGCAATGACTATATTCCATGCATATGGAATGTTCAGTCTTTCACTAACTATACGTCCTGTATCTATATATGTAAAAGGTATCGAACCACTACTAATTAATAGAAATAAACCGCAGTCTGGGCACTTATGGGTGAAGTTCTGAACGATTTTATTAAGCCCTCCTTTATTTGTAAGTGATATGGGAATCACATAAACATACGGTGCTCCAATGTCAAATTCAGCAGCATTGTTTGCTGAACTATTAACCATCGAAGAGAGAGATAGAGCTGGATGAAGTACTGCTAAACTGAACACTAGTATAGTGGATAATCCCACCAGAGATGGAGTAATCAGTCTTCCGACCCCTGACGCTACACTGACCATCTCTCCTAATATTCTCCTGCTTCCGGATATTGCTAATATCAAGATGTCAAGATATTTCATTACAAGAACCGATATGCTGTAAGAGATCATCACAGGTGTAAATATTGTAGTCACATATTCAAGTACTCCCAGGATTATCAGAATGATTGTTAGCAGTATACTGCCTCCACTTGTATATTGTAATTCTTGTAGAGCGCTCCATCCCAAAAATCCACGGCCAATATGATATAGGGATAAACCTAGTAGAATCCAAGCTAGTTTAGCCCCTCTCTCCTTGGTTTCACTGGGCTCCTCCGTAATACTCTCTAGTTTAAGGTTTCTTGTGAAACTCCTCCAATACAATAAAGCTGCTATTAAACTTGATACGATGATAGCTGTTAAAGTGATTTTATCTAGTATAACCGAGTTCACTGCAAGACTAGAGAACTCGGGGATCCATGTGTATATGATTGCTAAAACACCAATGTAACCCGCTATCAATCCGATAATGATCGTAATGATCGATGCGTAGAGAAGATTTCTCTTCAATACCCTGTGTTTCACACCTCTTGTCCTTAGGAGATATAGTATTCTCCTTAACCCGCTAGTCATTGCATTACTTGTTGATGGTATTACGATAAATATTCCGAGTATGAATACTATGAAGATTACTGTTGTTGTTAATTGGAAGGATTGGATGATAAATCCATAGTTTGTGATGGAGTTCCATAATTGGTTGGACGCGTGTGCATTTAATGTTTTTGCTATATATGTGATTTGCTCTTTGATTTTGTTAGGTGAAACGGGATTAAATGTTACGGTAGAGAAATTGTATTTGATAAGCGAAATATATCTGGGTACACCCCATTCCCATGGGGCATAGGTTTTGTAGCTAAAGCCCATAGTATCGAGTGAGTTGAAGAATGCGGTTATACGAGATATGTTATCTGAATAAACTAGTAACACATTATTTTTTGACATACAATCGTATTCAGGGTGAAAAGAAGGAGGTTCGCCCGGTTCCATATTGGTAAATGTCATTACTTCCCCGTATCCCTGGTTAATCTGTGTAAGGATTTCTATGAACGTGCTTAGTCCTCCTGCAGAGCAGTATTCCTGTGTGATTTCATTTAATGGTTTATAAGTTCCAGTTTCAATGTTTACTTCTCTGAAGTTAGATTGATTGAATAGAAGGCTGGTTTTCTCGTGGAGCGATGGATTACTTTCAATGTAACTGCCTGTTAACCTAGGTGATTTATAGTAGAATATTATAACGTAGAGAGGTATTTGACTACCATTAGTAGGTTCCAATTCAGCGGCTCCTACCGTAACTGTAGCGTATAGTGTGGATGTGTTTCTCGGAATAATTTCGAGGGACTCTTTGACGTTTGTTTTTAGCCCGTATAATAATTGGCTAGTACTAGTCGGATTGCCTACTGATATCATTGTTCCATAAGAATTAACGCTTACAGGATGATCCGGCGGGAACGAAGCGAGATTCCATTCAGGAGTATTCAGGTATTCCTTCAGCAATTGATCGGATGGCTTGTATATAGATATAGGTGCAATGGTTAGAGCGAAAACTATGAAGATCCCCGCAACTACTAGAAGAGCTATACCTCTATCTCCTATCAGTATCTTCGTTAGCCTAGCCACCATTGTCACCTGCGCTATGATTCATTGAATAGGTTAGTCTGTTAATAAGTTTTAATTGAAAAACTTTGATGATGACATGTATATAAATGAGTTTATATAAATCATGTTTGATTTAACAAAACATCTTGGAGTCCCTAGCTAGGTGGCATCCCATCGAATAATAAGATATTGATTCCAATGCATACCTATCCGCGTATTTTTCGTTCCCCCTATGCTTCCCTGATACACTACGGAGATGATGATAGAACTCATGTAGCACGATGAATGGGTTCATATAAACTTGGGAATCCTTCAAACATATCTCTCTTCTACCCGGATCATAGCATCCTAGAATATCATATCTTCCTCTAGCACCTATAGTTATCTTTGGCACTTTAACCCGGTAAAACTTGGAGAGTAGTATTATTGCTTGCTCTGTTTTCCCGTTTAGTACAAGGTGGACTGCTAGTGCTCTAGCTACCTGTTCTTCTGTGCATTTAGTCTTCTTCGAGCATCGGGAGTTCGACATACTTCTTTCCAGCCACTACCTGATCTATACTGTGTATCACGCACCCTAATTCCTCTAGTTTCTTCTCCACGTCCTCGAACTTAATATCAGAGCCTTCTATGACCATGGTTATAGTTATGGTTTCAACATCTATCTCTGTCACTGTGATATTAACTCCATCTACGCCATCTAGGTTTGCAAGTTCCTCGGCTACATCTATTATAGTTGGGCCTTTAATCGGTT
>WALV01000037.1 GCA_015522645.1 Candidatus Tiamatella sp. | reverse complement strand
GTGCCGGAATGTTTTACTTAGAGGTAAGGGCCGATAATAATGGTTCAATTAGTTTTTACAGGAGAAACGGTTACAAAGTAGAAAGCGTAAGGAAAAAGTATTACCGGGATGGTGTGGATGCCTTGGTTATGGTGAAAACTACCGCCTAGCTAGATAGTACCCTGCGAACGCTAGAATTATTATCACTATTATAACCCCGGCTATTACTCCGGTGCTAGATTTTGCCCCACTTGTTTCTGTCGAGGTTCCAGATGAGGCTGTTGACGATGTTGTCTGGGTTGCATGTGTTCCACTAGTGGTTGTATATGAATGTGTTGACATTGTTCCAGTGCTTGACGTTTGGATTCCACTGGTTGTACTGGTAGTCTGGGTCGAAGTCCCGGTAGTTGTACCCGTTGTCTGTGTTACCGTTGTCTCCGTAGCAGGTATTACCGGTATGAAAGTACTAAACCCTGGTACTGTAATGTATACCATTCTTGAATGTTCATCGATTTTGAATGGATGAAGGATCTCTTTCGTGGTGTTTGTTCCTGTTCCATGTATCCAAACTACGACTGCATTGTTCAAATTATCTTTGTCAGTCTTTATACCTAACACTATTTTTCCATGGGCGTTAGTGTTTACTTCATAACCAGGTCCCGCTGCTATATATCCTCCAGGTATCGCTTGCAAACTCTGAGGATTCTTTAAGACTGAGATGTTTATATCTCCAGATATATCTGTCCCTGGTGTGAGCTGCATGAGTATTTGATGGTTCCCTGCTATTGTTATATTCACTGTAACCTCTTTTGCCGCGTGTATACCTCCTCTAGGGTGTATAATCAGCGAATCCGATTCAGCTGCCCTTATAACTACTTTGCTCATGTTTTTCGCTGAGGGAATGGTAACTGCTGTTTTTGGGAGATGTTTGAGAATGATGAACTCGAACATACCGTTGGCTCCACTGATTATTGTCCCATTATACTCCAACTTGAGTTCTGGCAGCTTCGTCACGTTATTGGATGTGAAAGTGACATGCGTGTATTCACTGTTATCCAATAGGAATTTTATGTCACTAGACCCGGACTGGAACGTATAATCCACTGCAGCGTTGTGACCCGTTTTTGCATAGGATTTCATCATAGCATGCTTTATTCCGAGGAAAACTATTCCAGGGTCTTCTTGTTTGAGCTTGATATCCCCAGTAGCCACCTGCTTCTCCGATCCCTGGATTCTGGATCCTTCAATATGCATGTTCACATATGTTGCTGTTACACCGTATGGTGCTAGGATAACTCCATTGCTGAAGTCCCCTGTTCCATCTGCTTCTATGCTAATCGTGTAACCTGCCGAGTCCTCTGTAATGTTAATGATTGCATCACCTGTGAACGGCCCTAGTTTTGTTTTATTCAGTATGTTTAGCCTGGTAGCATTAAATAGCTGCATGTTAACATGCACCGATTTACTCATGTCTATTGTTACAGTGACATTGCGCTGTCCAACGATAGGTAATTCGCCCATGGGGGGCATTGTAACATTCGCTCCCTGGTAATGCATCATTAATGCAAGGCCTTGAATGAGCATCCAATCAGCAGAGTCGTCTGTTATTATTTTAATGTGGGTATGAGTGTTACTCTTATCGTCAACCGTTATCGTGTTCCTGACTATATCGACGTAAGTGTGAGCTGTAACCGATGTGCCTGTAAACGATCCACCCATACCTGACATGGATCCAGTGCCAGTCATTTCAAACTTGTGGCTTATGACTAGGTTAGCGTTATCTACTTCCATTGTAAGGTTCCTTACTCGTTCACCGTTGAAGTTGATAATATAGTGTCCTCCTGTTTGGTTGCTCTGAACATCGAACTCAGCGTGCCCTTGATAGGTGACGTGAGTAATATTAGTTTCCGGTGTGTACTCTATATGAGCTTTTATGTTGGCAGTGAAGTTCCCTATGGTTCCTATTCCCATGGTTTGACCCGTATTCCCAGGGGGCTGTGGACCTTGGGGTATTGCTGTTGTATTCTTTGAGACTTGTATGGTTCCGTCTAGATGGAACTCGGTTGAATTGAAGAAGACATTTAGAGTATACTCTTTCCCTATTCCTTCAAGGTTATTGTGTAAAACATACTTCTTAGCGTTTTCACCATAGAGTTTGGAGTCTATGTGGAGAATTGTTTGATTGTCACTTATATCAGCCTTTACTGTTATATGGCTGGTATCTGACTCTGCTATAGCAGAGTTGAGCATTATTAGCGGCTGGATTACCAGCATAAATAACAGTAGGACTGATATAATTCTATTTATGCGTTTCATAAATAATCACCTCTTAACACTATTTGTATCTGTTAAAAAAGGTTTCGAAGTAAGAGTTATTATATATTTAGCCATGAATATTGCGTGCTAGTTGCCTGAAGCATTATACTGCTTCTTATTCTAGTCCTTTACCACCGATGGAATCCCAGTAGTTAACGAAGTCACGGTCGAGACTAGCGTTCACCATCTTGAACCGCTCGATCTTCTTGAGCGGTGCGTTGAGCTCTACTCCCGGGAGCATGTGAATAGAACCGCCACACTCCCATACTATTCCACTAGCTGCGGCTACATCTACGACTCGCAGTTTAGCCCTTAAATCTATGAATGCGTAGCTCACTCCTATTCCCGTTAGGGCTATCTCTAGAGCGGCGCTTCCCATGCTTCTAACAACTTTTCCTTTTAGCCTCATGAATCCTTCTCCGAGTAATCTATATGCCTCCGGGTTATCTACATACACGAAAACGTAATCAGAATCCTTTCCCGGTGAGACTTTTGCTAGGCCTCTATAGCATCCTTTGCCCTTAGCAAATCCTATTGGTTCGAGCCTTATAGGCGGGTAGACTACTCCAGCTACTACGTCTTCAAGAGCTCCTTCTTTAGGGGTTATAGCAATGCTAATGCTGAACCAGGGAATCCCTCTCTTATAGTTTCTGCTTCCATCCAATGGGTCTATTACTATTTTATAGCTACCAGGATACTCTGTTACCCCTGTTTCTTCTGCTATAAACGTGCCTGAAATGCCTTCTTTTCTAAGTGCATCTATTATGTATTGCTCGCTCTCAAGGTCGATTCTCATAGTGTCCTCTGCTATCATTTCCCTGGAGGAGTCATCCCAGAATCTTTCACGTATAAGACCTGCAGCCTCTCCGGCGACCTTATATAACGTTTTGTATATCTCAATAGTGTCCATGCGTCCCAGCCTCCTTGTTATCACTCGCATATTCCTCTATATTATAACTCTTTGAGGCAACCGCATAGACTCAAGAGCTCCTCGAACCTTTTGAGGGAATCTCTGAGATATGTGGTTTCATCGCCTTTATATCCGTATGCGATAGCTACTAGGGACCTGCTAGACTTGTCTACAGCAAATAGCCGGGAATCCCTACTGGGATACAGGTGTATTACGATTTTGCCGGAGACCATTATCGGCTGGCCTTGTGGTAATCGTTTCTCGCTTCCGCCGAGAGGGTAGAAGACTTCGTGTCCCGTGGATAATCCTAGTTTCAAGTCGGTTAACGGTAGTTTCCGCCTATCATACAATCCTATGCATGTGATGTATTCTATGCTTGCTAGATTAACCATATCTACTGCACAATTCACTCTGGGGAAGCTTTTACCCCTGACAAGTCTTCTTAGCAGGGCCTCGGGGCTCGGCCTCGTCTTCGTCGGGTCTATCCTATAGCTCCATAGTGTACGCCTGTACTCCCTTACTCTAGGATCACCCGTTATCTCCTCCGGCGATGAATATTTGGAAGTTATTCTACTTGCCTCCTCTTCTATATTCACTGCATCACAGTATTCAGAGTTTGATGTAATCTCTAACTCTAGTGCCTCTACAGGTATCTGAGTGAGTTTATTCTCGATCCTTATAGTCAAAGAGTAAACACCTTAATTTGATAGTACGACTTAAACTATTAATCTGGTTTGCGGTGTTGGACGTTGGAGAAGCCTAGTAGAATGGAGATAGCCGGGTATGCTGTGACAGCAGTACTCTTGGTCCTTGTAATAACAATGAATTACTGGCTGCCATTATTTACTGGTACAAAAACCTCTATTGCAGTGGTAAGAGGATACAGTATGTACCCCCTTCTAAGAACGGGTGACATGGTTATACTTCTACATAAAAAACCTGAGGACATTAAGCCTGGAGACATAGTTGTCTATAAAGGCAAGTATGGCAATTTTATAATTCACAGGGTAGTCAGTTCATGCAAATATGACGGAGTATATTACTACCGTGTATGGGGGGATAATAACGGTATTGAAGACCAGTATCAGTATGATAGGATGTGGGGTAGTTGTAGGGGGATATCATATGAAAGGATTAAAGGTGTAGTGTTAACTGTTCATGGATCGGTCTTCAAGGTCCCTTACCTGGGACTCTTAAGCTTCAAGCGTTAAGTGCATCGTAGAGCCTTTTATTATGTAAAGCCTCTCTCGCTACGTCCGAGATGAACCTACCTGAAACACTGGCTATCTTAGAGAGTAGTCTATCAACTGGGTATTGTACTCTATACTTGAGAGATGGGAGCTTCTCCTTTAGTTTCATGTATGCACTGTAGTGGGCTTCACATAGAGCCACACCATTTATCTTAGCTTTAGCAGGCATATTACATAGATGGCACTTCTCTTCTGGAGGTCTTAAACCGGCTTCTGCTGCAATCTTTTTAGCTTCATCCGACTCGATCAGCTTTTTATATGAATCAAGTAGATTCACTATGATTTTTCTTGCCTCCATGACTACTTTCCTTCTACTGTTTCTTCCTGTTCTAATGGATTCCAAGTCTTCCTCGAGTCTCCTAGTCAAGTCTGGTGTGGAAAGCTGGGGGAAAGCACTTATTAATAGCCTCGCAACTCCAGCACCGAGACTAGTCATTTCATCCTCTGATTTACCCCTGATGATATAGCCCCTCTTGTATAGGGTGTCAACAATCCTAGCTCTAGTTGCCTCAGTTCCTATTCCAACTTTTTCCATCCATTTAACGAGGCTTATTTTCCTAATAGGCGGGTCAGCAGGGTTAGGCCAAGCTATTTTCATTTTAACGTCCTTTACATCTACGAGTTCCCCAACAGCGAGAGGAGGTAACGGTTTCTCCTCCGGGCTGGAGTATGTGTATATCTCCATCCAACCGGCTTTAACTATGTTTATACCGGAAGCTTCGAACCTATATCTTCCATGGACATCCGTCAACGTTGAGAGCGTTTTCACTAAGAGAGCGTTTTCACTGAATGTTGCCAGGAAACGCCTTACAATAAGATCGTAAATCCTGTAGTGCCTAGGCGTTAGGTTTCTTGGCATGTATCCTGTAGGATATATTGCAGGATGTGCTGGGTCTTCCTTTAATCCCTGCCTGGGATAAAGCTTCTCCTTGGAGAGAAGATTCGCAGCGAACTTCCTGTACTTACTCATCGAGATGAGTTTTTCTATCAGGCCCCTATATCCCAGGGTAGATGGGAGCTTCTGACTGTTCGTCCTAGGATAACTTATAGCTGCAGCTAGATAGAGGTCTTCAGCCAGCTTCTGGGTCTCACTAGGGCTATACCTGTAAATCCTGGATGCCTCCGCCTGTAGGTCTGGTAGATTAAAAGGTGGAGGAGGCTTCCTCTCATAGGGCTTCCTCTCCACGTATAATATTCTTAGCTTTCCATCATGTTTGACTTGGCCAGCTATCTTTAATGCCTCCCCACGGGTTTCCGGGTTACCTATAAGTTTTGCAGTGAACTCTACTCCATCCTTTTCCAGTATTACAATAACCTCGAACAGAGGGTCCGGTATGTATAATCCCCTCTTCATCCAGTCATTGTATGCTTTAACTAATGTAGGACTCTGAACTCTACCCGCACTCAGTATTACACGACGTCCAGTGGCTTTCCTCGCAAGATCCATTAGCGCCCTACTTATGTTAATCCCCCATAGCCAGTCTACTTCATGCCTGGCAATACCAGCTTCAACCATCTCCTTATCTATTGGGCTAAGCTTCCTCCAGGCTTCCCTTAACTCGGCGTGAGTCAGAGTAGAGTACCTCATTCTTTTAGCTCTGCGGGGGTCTCCCATCTTCGCTATTATCATGTAGCCTATGACGCTACCCTCTATATCATAGTCACACGCGTTAACGTATAGTTCCGCATTTCTCGATAGCTTGGATAGCATACTGTAATATGGCTTCAAATAGTATGCTCCTTTTTCGTATTCATATATAGGTATCCACTCGTACGTGAAAACTGGGTAGCCGCGTTCCCTAGTGTGTAACCCATACAGGTGTCCAGCAGCGGATGCGATTATGAGATCACCTGACTGGCTAGTATAATACGGAGTCCTACCATAGTAGCATTTCCTACTAGCATTCAACGCCATAGCTATTCTGCTTGCAGCTTTAGGTTTCTCCGCTATAACAAGAGTATAACCGGGTTTCAATCCGCATTTATCCCCTGCTGATCGGCGCCCAGATCCTCTCCTCATCATACGACTCTCCAGCTAGGATATTCTCCCAATATTGTTTATATAGGAAATACCCGGATTTCTACCAGCCAGGTATTCAGTGATGGTGGAAGTTTTGCCCATTGATCTGCGTTCCAGGAGAACCGCTATTGAACTACTCACCGACCCGGAGCTAGTTGAGAAAGAGCTTGTTGTTGCTGGCTGGGCCGAGCATATACGGGTTATAGGTAGACTAGTATTCATAGTCCTGAGAGATAGGACTAGTAGGATACAGCTTGTAGTAAGGAAAAATTTGTCGCAGGAAGCTTGGAAGCTTGCTAGGAAACTCAGTGTGGAAAGTGCTATTGCAGCCAAAGGAGTCCTAAAGGAGAACGATGAGGCTCCCGGGAGAAGAGAGCTTGTTGTACATGAACTCATTATACTCTCTGATGCTGAACCTCTTCCCATTGACATAAGGGAGCCTGAGAAAACTATTCTAGCTAAGAGGCTTGACTATCGCTACCTGGACTTGAGGAACGATAAGATCAGGCTAATATTCAAGATACAAGCTGATATAGCCGGTATTTACAGGGAAACCCTCAGAGATAAGGGTTTTACAGAGATATTCACGCCTAAAATCCTCGGGGCTGCAAGCGAGGGCGGAGCAGAGGTTTTTACTATAATATACTTCAAAAGAGAAGCGTTCCTGGCGCAAAGTCCGCAGCTCTACAAACAACTTGGCGTGATCTCCGGTCTCGAACGTGTGTTCGAGATAGGGCCCGTTTTCAGGGCTGAACAACACCACACGCCTAGGCATTTAACTGAGTATACAAGTATGGACTATGAGATGGGGTTCATAAGCGATTTCAACCAAGTTATGGACGTGACTGAGGCTTTCCTAAAGAATGCTACCAAGAAAATCATCGATAAGTATGGGGATTTATTGGGGAAATATTACCCGGATGCTCTCTTGGAACCTGTTAAGGAGATACCTCGCATGCCTCTGAAGGAAGTGCAGGAAATACTGAGGAGGGAGTATGGGAAGGAGTATCCTCCTGGAGAGGACTTGGATACTGAAGGTGAAAGACTACTAGGAGAGTTCCTAGAGAAAGAATATGGGTATAAAGCAGTTTTCATTACAAAGTATCCGTGGGGGCCGAGACCGTTCTACACGATGCCTTGTATATGCACGGAAAACCCTGGTGAAGAGTGCTGTAGGGGGCTAAAGCCTGATACCCCCACGTGTAGTTTCGACTTGATATTCAGAGGCCTCGAGGTAACGACAGGAGGTCAAAGGCAACATAACTATGAGTGTTTGCTGAAGCAGGTTGAAAATAAGGGGGTAAACCCGGAGACGCTGTCCTGGTATATTGAAATGTTCAAGTATGGAGCTCCCCCACACGGCGGTGCTGGAACGGGTCTGGAGAGAGTTGTAAAGCAAATACTGGGTCTTAAGAATATTAGGGAAGCTAGACTACTTCCCAGGGATCCCGAGAGATTGACTCCTTAACAAGTACATTTCCACTTATTTTCCATTCGGTAATACCGGGCCGCTCATCATTAAACAAGCCTAACCACTAAGCGTTTCTCGGGTTTACAAAGTTG
>WALV01000036.1 GCA_015522645.1 Candidatus Tiamatella sp. | reverse complement strand
TATCTATACCTGTCAAAAATTTTTAAAGAAGTAATACCCCCCGCGGAGAGCTCACCGTTTCCGGCTCTCCTCACAGCCAAAATACTATGTAAGGCTCTGGAGACCCTCTTCAATTCAACGCTCCCCGCAGGGTCAATAATTATATGACGCCTTGAAACAAGATAAAATTATAGAAAGCACTGTAAAATCAGTATACACTGAACTCGATATCTGAAAGACTGACAACACCAACCAAATGCCCGTTCTCGTCTATCACAGGTAAATGACGCGCCTTTATTTTGGCCATAACATCCTTTGCCTTTTCAACTGTTGCCTCCGGAGATATTGTTACAGGGTTCCTAGTCATAACCTCCTTTATTTTAGTATTATAAGAAAGACCTTTTGCTGCAACTCTTCTCAGCAGATCGCGTTCGGAGAATATGCCTACAATCTTGCCTTTCTCGTTAACAACAGGTATGGCACCTATATTTAGCTCAGCCATCTTTCTAACTGCATTATTAACCGTCTCATCTTCCTGTACTGTAACTGGCTTTTCCAGCATTACATCTCTAACTTTGTATTCCCGACTCAATTCATTTCACCCATAACTTCTTATAATAGAACTGTTTCCATTTTCTATATTTTAAAGGCAGATAATTATATACCTGCGTGGGGCCTTAGGTAAATAAGGTGGGAACCACAAAGTATATATGGTGTGACACGGGTTTGAGGTGTAATATAAATGGAAGAGAACAGAGACCTGTCTAAAACAAAAGCAATATTCGAAGGAGAAGCGAAAATAGGGGAAGTCATGGGAGGATTTCAGGCCATAAGCTTATCACCTGAAGATATAAGCTCTCCTTTGTCATTTCAAATGGCTTTGACTAGGATCTATGAAACGCTGATGAAGAGCATGGAAGAAGGCCCCAAGAAGAAGTATGTCGCTGAGGTAAGATTCAAGGATGATATGGGGAATCCTGTAGTTATCAGTATTGACCTTGGCGATAAACCGCCATTATTCTCCAATAATAAGGTTAAAGCCAGAGTTCTAGTCGAAATATACGAAGAGGATTGAGAGACGATTTATTTCCTCTTTTTAGCCGGCACGGGTTCCTCCACTCTAATTCCCACTCCTATAAGCCTTCTTAAAGCATCCTCGAGGAACCTTACATGGAATCCTTTCTGACCTATAAATGCTCCTATGCCCTCTTTTCCTACAATAAAAACTATATCAGACCCCACTAAATCAGCCTTCCTCACATGCTTGTGAACCCAGCCTACCGGATGTATAGCCCTTATAAACTCTGTGAAATCTAGAGTAAGTTCCAAGCCTCTAATCCTTGCACCTAACTCATCCTCGAGTTTACTTATTCTCTCACCGCCAGTCCCTATCAAGCGAGGTAAATGCCCCTCCTTCACTATAACAACCATATCAGGGGCATGTTCACTTGATATATTCCATTTATTCTTCAATGATTTAAGGTCCACGACAGTAATGATGGAGGCATCTGGCGCTATCCTTGATGCTGCATTCAAAGCTTGTTTCTCTGTCTTTGATAGATCCCGCCTCCTCATCCTGGCCTCGAATAAAAGCTTTATACCAAGTTTCGCCCCCGGCCTTACAATATCCTTAATACCGAGGTCAACAACCTCTGTTCCTCCAAGCTCTCCTAAAAGTAAGCTCCTAGCAATTGCCGCGGTATTGTTAGGTACAGCTTGAAGTATAGGGTCACCAATTATGATTAGCCTCGAATTCTCACCCAACCGTAGAACTATTTCTAAAACAACATCTGAAGGAACATTCTGAACGTCATCCATGATTATAAGAGAGTCATCAAAACTTCTTCCTCTAAGTAGATGCGGGTGGACATATAAGACCTTGCCTTTTGACTCCAGCTCATCTAATATTTCCGTGTTCACAAACCTATATACGAGATCCCTGAGGTAAGCTTTAACTGATTCCTTCCATACTTCATGGTTCTCTAATAACGGGATCTCATTGCTTGTTTCGACATCGATTAATGGCTTTGAAATTACCACTCTCTTATAGCTATCATTAAGTATCGAGTCTATCGCATATAATAAACTGATCATACTCTTACCTGTTCCACTCGGGCCGAAGATTCCAACTATTTTTCCCTTACCGTTCGTGAGTACCTTCAATAGCCTCTTTTGCCCATTAGTCTTTGAGGTTACTTGCTTTAGTATACTCATAGTCACCATCCCTAATATTGGGTTTGAAGCAGGAGATATAATAAAACAGAGACACCGGGGTTCTAGCATTCTTTTTAATCTCCTAGTATTTTCACTTCAATCAAGTGAGGGACAGGGTTTGGCTGAAGTTAAGATAGGAGTTCTACAATTCTCTAGAGACGATAGTGGTTTGGAGGAGAATGTTGAGAAGGCGAGAGAATTAATTCAATCGTCTGATGCTGACCTTATATTTATGTCTGAGAACTGGCTCTCCAGGGATCCTGTTGATATCGTCGAGTATATGAATATAGTTGAAGACCTTTCCAATACTAGGAAAGGAGCATACGTATTCTCCGGGTGTCAGTATGTTAGGCTAGGTAATACTATTAGAAGTGTCGGTTTAGCCTCCGTAAATAGTGAAAGCAGGATTTCGTGTGAGAAAATCTATCCTTCCAATGCAGTAGGGGAGAGGGGTAAGATTAATCCTGGAGTTTATATCGATCCTGTGCCTACGAAGGCTGGTCTAGTGGGTTGCATCGCATGCGTCGATATAATGTACCCAGAAATTTCTAGGCTTCATGCGTTAAGTGGAGCGCTACTAGTATATAACCCTGCGAGTATGCCTTTTGACCGGCTAAACCTTTGGCACAGTATAGGAGTAGCGAGAGCTGCTGAGAACCAGGTCTTTTATGTTGGGGTAAATACTCTGGGAACAACATATGTAGACGGTAGACCTACATCAGGAGGAAGCTTTGTGGTCGATCCCACAGGTAATATTGTCTTCAATGTTACAGATAAGGAAGGGTTATTTGAGGTTAGTTTAGATCTCTCTCTGATTGATGAAATAAGGGGGAGAAGACGGTATATAGACGATGTGAGGGAGACTATTTCACCATTCTATGATAGAATCAGGTTCATGATAACTCACAGGTGAATTCGCGTATCGATGTATTTTGTGTATAGAGTGGGTTTTCAGAAAAACCATTGCTACCGTTGGGTTTTTGTCTTGGAATAATATTAGATGGTTATGCCTTTGAGAGTACTATTTCTATTGTTGAGACCCTACTGGTCCTGCCGTCAGGGTTAGTTACTTGCTGGCTGCCGATAGTCACTGACTTGACTTCAAGATTCTTGAGGAACCTGTTTCTCACTATTTCTGATGTGTCGACTGCCTTGCATATGCTTCTTCCGCGAGCCTTGATTATTACTTCATTGGCATCGGTGTTGCTGAGTAGGGTTAATGTTGCTAAAACATAGTTCATTACGGGTTTCTTACCTATTAGGATTACATTTGCAGGTGTGGGTGTTCCTTCTTCCATTTTTCTCACCTTTTTCACTCGACATGTATGTATGCCTATACGGCATGCTGTTTTGGTTTCTATTTGTTTCTAGTCGTCCTTATATTCTATAAAAACCTTTCTTCGCTTTGATCACTGGTTAGGATGTGCCTTATTTTACAGAAGCTGCATACCTTTATGGATGTCGGCATACCACAAATCTCGCATTCGTTAAGTTCTACTGGTTCGGTTTTAATTGAAGGTATAATCTTTCTCCATAGGTTATTTATGTACATTGATTTGAATCCCGGTATAACTGCCTCTATTTCCCCTATTTTACTGGCTAGCATAGGAGCAAGTTTTCTTTCCGAGGGCTTGTATGGACAGGTGGTTCTTACTATTGGTAAATTGTTTGCTTCAACGTAGTTGAGAGTCTCTTTGTTTGATAGATAGCATAAAGGACGAATTTTTGTTACTATTTTTGGATGAGTGGATTCTTCTCTTGGTACTTGTTTTACTAGATTAGAAACATCCCCTGTTACTATATTTGTGCTCGCAAATCTTAAGATGTCATCTAGATTATGTCCAGTAGCAACGGCATCGAATCCTTTTTCTACTGCATACTTGTTCAAGAGGTACCGCTTAACTGTACCGCAGACGCTGCATGGAGGCCTGTTAATTCTTTTTTTAAAGTAGTAATCTGCTGCTTTCTTTATCGAGAAGCCATAATCCGCGCATAGGTTAATGAAGGAGACTTTGATTCCTGTAATGGAACTTAGTTTATCAACTATTTGCTGTGATTCTCCACTGTATCCAGGAATACCTAGATTTATGTGTAAACCTTCCAATTCTATTTTATCTCCGTATAGACGGTTCATTATGTAGAGAAGCGCTATGCTGTCTTTTCCGCCTGATAACCCTATTAAAAGCCTTTTTATTCCTCTAAGCAATGCAAACCGTTTAACGCATCTATCCACTTTAGACTCGATGAACCTCGAGTAATGCTCCTTGCATAGATACCCCTTATATTCACTAACATAAACAAATCCAGGCTTGCCGCAAATTCTACATTTAGCCACATGATGACACCTTATACCCTAGTGTTCGTCTACTTTAAGCACTTCCATTGACGCCGCATCCATTACAACCGAGACGCCTATATTCCCTCTTCTTGACACCCATAAGACCTTAATCTTATCCTTCAATGGGCTTTCTACTACAATAACACTAGCCTTAGGTTCTTCATCGAGGAACCTGCGTACTTCTTCTATGTCCATAGTTTTTTTAATGTGGTCTTTGTACTTATTGATAAGCCTCTTCGTGGCTAATACTGATCTAACTAGTATGAAAACTATTATTACCGTCAAGATTACTGCGAGCCAAAAAGCTGGCCCTATCTCTATTATCATTATGCACCATCCTAGCCTTTTCTATCTATATAGAGTGTATTTATCTAATTTCCTCTCTAAGATGTTGTTGGTGCATCAATATGTGTGACTGCGCCAATCTAGATGATTGGGCATTGATTAAATGTTTAGCCCCTCCTAGGGGAGAGTATGAAGTTAATGTTATGCTTAAGAATGGTAGAACCCTGGCCATAAATAATGAAGGATTTTTCTTGAGAACGAAGAGGCCTGAAAGCGGCCTGCCTTTTATCTCAACGGATGACACTCCTGTGAGTCCTGTTGAGCTTGAAAGTAAGGGTCTCCTAGACTATAAGGAGGTTTTATGCGATACTTTGAACATGTTATTGAAAGCGTCTACGTACGGGTCTAGTTACGCCAGGGATAAAATAGGTGAATGCAAGAATCTGATTAAGAAATTACTAGAAGGATGTGCTTAGAATTTTAATCCTAAATCTTCTGCTTTAACGCCCGCTTCACCGTTGATATTTAGACCGTACCATTCTTCTCCTAATTTCCTCACAGCATCCTTAAGTTCAAGCATTACTTTATGCCTGAAAACCCTTAGCTCTGACGCTACATCTTCCCATTCCCTTCCCTGAAGTGCTTTTCCTATTAGAATTCTTTCTTTTAGTTCGTCTAAGACTGGTTGGGAGTTGGGTGTTGTTGAGAAGTAGTGCTTTGCTAGTTTAACCACTATGTCTGTGGCTGCTTCATACGTCATTGGACCATAACTATAAATCCATAATCTATCAAGGTTTACAGGTGATAGTTCGGGAGATTGGTTGTTAACCTTTATGGGCGGATACATATACAACATGTGGTGTGCTACGTCTATTTCCATGTCTCTATATGTATCACATAAGCTATCTAAGAGTTTTGATTTATAGAGCCTGGCACTATAGGTTATCAGCTCCGATGATAACTTTCCTATGGGCTTCATTACTAGAATTGTATACTCACCGCTTACAGGGTTCCTATCCGGACTAATATGCAAAACTAGAAACCCGTTTTTAAGCCAGAATCTCAACAGTTTCCCATTAACCCCGAACCCGGAGCCAAGCCAGTCTAAACCTGCCTCTATCGACTCTTGATGTATCTTTGATAACATAAAACTCCCTATACCCATATCCTGAACCTCTGGGTGTGTCGCTATCCTGACTATTCGTAGACCCCTCATTAGCCCGTATTCCCTAATCCTATGATGTTTCAGCATTCTATCAGGAATTATGTTCCCGGGAATCTTATCGCCTCTAAGAAGACTGGCTATCACCTCCTCACCTAAGCCTCCCTCGTAAGCAGCCTGTATTGCTCCGATAACTTTTCCTCCTCTAACTGTTCTAGCTATACGTATAATATGATGCGGTGCATCGGCTAGAATGGCAAGGTCGTCAGGCTCGTTTCTATAATGGGCAAGAACATATATTGAGAAGAGTCTTCTCAATATTCTCTCTCCACCGGGTGAGAATAGCCAGTATGGATCTACTTTCTCATATATCAAGTTTCCCGAAGTTATGTCTTCTAGATCGATTTCATCCAGTTTATCGACTTCAGCGTCCAGTATTAGGGTATCGAATAGCCATTTCTCAATAGGATCTTCCTTACTGTATCTGATCGGTTCATCCATATCTACATGCTTTACTATCGTTGATGGGTCTTCCTTAACCGTTTTTAGGAATCTTATTGAGAATCCCCTGCCCGCTCCTTCATATCCGTGAATGGTGGAGGCGAACACTATACGTCTGTGGTGTTTCCATATTTTATGAAGGAGTGGGACGTGTATTCCTGAGGCCTCGTCTACAGCTACAATATCGCTTGGTAGCTTTGGAATAATCATTGGCTCCCAATATTCCATACTAAAGCCATCACCTTGAACCTCTATTATTCTACTGTTCTTCTCTCTGAGTTTAGGGTTCAATCCCAGTGCTTCAGCTCCTCTTATTGCTAATAGAAATAGGCTTTGGACGCTATCCAAACTGGGTGCGGTGACAAGTATTCTTACTTTGTGTTTGTGTTTCCTTAAGGCGTGAGCGAAGCCTATTAGACCTAATCCTACAGCGCAGCTTTTCCCCCTGCCTCTATCTGCTGTAACTATCAAGATCTTCTTTTTGCCTTTTGGGGGTCTCTCATAAAACCATTCCATGGCATTTATAACATTCACTTGGTCCTGGGTTAAAGATAGTCTATATAGCTCCAGTGGATACCTATTATTTTCAGGTAGTTCAATGACTCTCTTGTTGTCTTTTACTGTTCGTTCAGATGTTCCAGAAAGGAGTTTTCCACTATCTGAGTCATATACAAATATGCCTATATCGTGCTCTAGTAGCTTTCGCTTGAACCATGAAATAAATATATGCCTCGGCTGATTATAGCCTGGTACAAGCAGGTTTTGTTTGAAAATAGTCATAGTGGAATCCCACTCCTCCCACGATGGAGCTTGTATTATTATTATTCCACCACCTTGTACAATACCTATTAGCCTCCCCACATCATTGGGCTTCAGATCATTTGTTAGGTCAAGAATTAGAGCTTGAAACGTTGTCCCAAGGTACTTCTCTGATACCTCGTAAACCGCTGTTGTCTGTCTGATCTTTTTTGAACGTTTCTTTACAGCCTTTTTGACTATTTCTTTTCTTAGAAGAGCATCTTCGTACTCGTCATGGAATACGTATAGTAAATTTATTCCATTCCTACATTTCTTTCTAGCAACTTTCTCATAGTACAGCATAAGCCTCGCTGTCAGTGATCCGATAATAACAGGGTTCTTACCTGATAGAACCACTACCACGCGGTGATTGTTATCGATAGCCACTGATAATGCTTTCCCTATTTTGGTCTGTATTCTTTGATATCCTCTGGGTGTAAATTCAACTAGCTTACTGGTAATCTCGACGGCTTTATCTTCTATTTCCTTTCTTACCATGGCATTTTCTCCCATAAAGATAATACTTGAAAGTGCGGGAACTTAAAACGTGTATTAATCCAGGTTTAGATTCCATCAGAAGTGTTAAAGTTAGATATATTAACCATAAAAATATTGGCAAAAATAATATAAAACCTACATTACACAATCAAGTTATAGACTAGATAAAATACCGGTGGTATAAATTGCCTAGAGCACCATACAGAGATAGCTTGAAGATGCTTGTCCTTAGACTCCTAGCGGAAGAACCCATGCATGGCTATAAGATTTTAAAGAAAGTGAGTACTTTAACCGGGGATAAATGGAAACCTGCTCCGGGTACACTGTATCCTCTACTGGATCACATGGAGAAAGAGGGGCTAATAGAAACGTATGATGTTGAGAGAGGGAGGGTGAAGAGTGGTGAAAGAATCCTCTACCGCTTGACCAGTAAAGGCTGGGAAGAATTTATAAGTAAACTAAAGGTAAAAACCGACGCTTTAATCAGCATGTACTCCTTCATTCTCTGCGGAGGGCTAAGGACGCTTTACAGTAATGGCTTCAAAAAAGATGCTATTGAAATATATCAGTCCGTAAAGGATTCACTTGGTAAGCTAGCTGACTCCTGTAGGTATTTAGACGAGTCTTAAACCTTATAGAGATATACGTAGAGATACGGATACATCCTAGCCATTTCCTCCATGTCAACATACTTGTTAGCCTCCAAGAAGGCAACAATGTACCCTTTATCCATAAGGTAGAGCAACCCCCTCCTAGCAAACCCTTTCCGTAAATTACCGTATTTTAAAACCGTAGGAGGTGCTTCGACACCGCTTTTTAGGAGTACGCTATTCACTATCTTGGCATCTTCGCTTTTCTCTACGGCAAGAACGACTCTTCTACTGTTGAAACCAGTGTTGTACATTAGTAATCCTAGTTCATTAGCAACCGGAAGCACGCACTCCTCTTTTCTATTACAAGTCTTTATGAATCCATTCCTGAAATTAAAGTCCTCACCTACGCTCCTCGGGGTTTTGTTGAAATACGATTTTATGCCTTCTTTTACTATCCTATCAACTACTTTGCCCTGAAGCTTCGCATCAACCGCTTTAGCCAATAGCTTGTCTAGGTATTCTATCCTCTCAATGTCCTCTTCTTCTCTTCTGAAAAGGTAGTTAAGAAGCGTGTAGGGGAGTATATTAAGAGGCTTATACTCGTATTCAGGGTTTAAGCGTACCACCACATAGCTTCGTTTACCTTTATTTAGCAATGCCTTCCTATAGGAGCCGTTGAACGAGCTTGATTCGAATATAGTGTTACCGCAACAATTTATGTTCAACGGAATCACTATTGTGTCTTCCCTTATTTTACCTATGTTATATGATATGCTAACGGGAGTCAATTCCCTTGGAAGTCTTCCAGCTACTAGGTAAAGCTTGGGTGCCACAGGATATAACGACTCGGCGAAAGGCTCTACTTCACTATAATCTGCTTTAATGGGCGATAAACTAGTAGTGAAAGTTTCATATGTCAGGATCTCTTGTTCAGCTAGAATATCTAGTATTCTCTGAGCTGCTCTTAATGGAGCCGTCCTGTCTCTTCTAACTTTTACCGGTGTGACGGGTATGAACGCCTCTGAGGGCAATATTAATGTATAGGGGTCCACTTCAATGTTCGCTGAGTGTTTCTTCAACCAATTGTGCATCTCAACTAAAAGATTGTATGTTCTTATTAGACTGGAGGGCTGTATGGTTTCCATTTCTAGTAGTCTTCTCCTTAGTTCCTTGTCTCCATTCGAATAGAGCGAAACAATGTAAGCGACTCTGCTGTCCCTACCGGCTCTTCCTGCTTCTTGGTAATAATCCTCTATGCTCTCACTTAGCATGTAGTGGATGACATATCTAATATTAGGTATGTCTACACCCATACCGAATGCTTTTGTAGCAACTACTATTCTAGGCTTACTACCAGTTTCACTAGAATTGTAAATAACTCTTTCAATTTCCAATCTCTCTTTATCAGATAGTGATCCGTGATAACCAATAGCGTAATCATAGCCAAATCTACTGTTTATTAAGTCGACCACTGAATCAACGTTAGCCCAAGGAGCCTCTTCGCTTTCAACGAATCCGGTGAATACTATTCCCACGTAAGGCGTCTTCTTTGAATCAAGCCGACGGGAAAGTGAGGACAGTATGTATAGAAGCTTTTCTTTACGCTCATTAACTGTTGCAACAGGTTCAATATCAAATTTCAATTCCTTCCTTACAACAGGTCCTTCCAGAATTAAAGGTCTTGACTGATGCCATCCGAATTCCTCATGCCTCCTGTATGGGTCATCTAAACCTATGTTAACTATCGCAGGATCTACCGAATGACCCACCATTATCTGGACGACATCCCTGTCTATACCGGGTGGAAGGGTTGCTGTAAAACCGAGAAGAGGTATCTTTGGACTAGCCTTGTTCCTCTCCGTGAGAACTCTAGCCATATGCAGGTAGCTTGGTCTAAAAGTCCTGCCCCACTTTGAGAGCGTGTGAACCTCGTCAAGAACAATGAAAACTGGTCTTCTAGGGGGATTAATCATTTCCTGGACAACCGGGTCTTCAAAACGTTCCGGCGTAATATAGAGGAAATCCAGTAGACCGTTTTTATAAAGCTCAAAGATTGCCTTTCTTCTCCTCGGGGTAATCCCTGCATCTATGTATTCGGCGATAAATCCTTTATTATTAAGGCTTCTCACCTGGTCATGAATAAGTGTACGAAGAGGAGAGACTATAATAGCCGGAAGCCCTATCATGGATTCTCCTAGAACACGGCCTAAAACCTGGTATATTGCACTCTTACCTGACCCTGTGGGTAGAACTGTTACTAGCACAGACGGCATTCCCGTAGTGTACATAGACAATGCATATGCTATGATTCTTTTCTGGTAACTACGTATCGATAAACTCATACCTTTACGAGACCAGTAATCCTGGAAAATTTCTTCACTCCTCTCCAAGAGATCCGTATGCATCTCCTTTATAACCGGTGTTGGAATCATTCTTGGAGAACCTTTAGGCTCAACTATTTGGACGTGTACTCTATCCTCCAATAACTCCGGTAGCACTCTAGTTATCAGCGTTATAGTTCCTCCGTGGGAAAGCCTTGATACTTTAAGAGATATGTTCCTGACTAGCTCAGCGAAAGCCACCGGTAGTTCAAACGTAGAATAGTATAAACGTGGTAGTTGCCTAGTAAGTATTTTTTCAGGGTTAACTATGACCAGATGCTTTTTTCCTTCAAGCATAGAAGGGGATACTAATAACTCACTCCAAGTCAAAACAGTTAACTCTGTATTGATATTTTCAAGCATTTTTCGAATAGCACTATTTGGTACTACTACAATTGTTTCACCCTCTACGAGAGACGACACAGCTGTCGCTAATTCATGGAAACCAGTTATGTAGTCGGTTAAACCGAATACACGGACAACTGGGCTACTCATCTGTTTACTTGCACACTTAAAATCTTCCTTTAATTCTGCTGGCAATAGCTTCTCAGGTGCAATTACTTCTATTCTAGGAAAGATCTGCTTCAGTTTATCAGGGAAATCCTCTTCCAGGCAATAAGTTGCCCCGTTATCACTATAATTCTCTTCACAGCCTCTCAGCTTATAGGATAATTGACGGTAAGGGATAATTCTCCTTTCTGTAACAGTGATGCCTCTGCCGCTCAAAATCGCGAAAAGAGGATTGGATATAGTGTCTATTACGAGCTTTCGACCCTTTATCTTTGAGCCGCATATTGCTATTAGCCTATTCAGGTTCCAGGGTGCAACTTGGATCCTAGGAGGCGGGGCTTTACATGCTTTTCTATATATCAGCTTTTCTTTCACGAGCTTTTTAATCGCATTCTTGAACCCTGGATAATCTTCGAGTCCATCTAAAAGGTAAAGCGGGTCATACCACCAGCCCATACTCCTCGCTGTCATGTACATTAATAGCTGAGCATAGTTCTCCCAAGGCGAATCCCTATTCTCTAAGCTTGGGAGGATGAAAGCGTATGGCGAGAAAACCGGTTCCACCGGGTTAATAACCTCTGTGACCAAAACAGTATCCTTCAAATATGTTTTCCCCGGAGTCTCCGATATCATTTCTCCAGGAGGATAATTCTCGCTCTCAAGCCGAGGAGAGTAGGGTACCCTAGATGGACTATATGGTGGTCTAACTAGTTCTCTAATTCCCTTAGGTAGAAATAGATCCTTTATTTCGGGGAGCTTATCTATAATGCGCTGGATCATCCATAGAGATGAGTCAACGAAAAGCTCGAGTTTCTGCCTAGAATCTAGGTTCTCTGTGTTGTATAGTTTGCTGATAACGTATTCTAATTCAGTGGATGCTAATTGAGGTATAGCTAGCTTGGATAAAAGCCTGAAATCAAGTGCGTTCTCGTATATTTTTTCTCTGCTGTCAATACCGTATGTTATTATCAAACGTGGTTTGAGGATTTGTATTAACGCATCATAGCTTAATCCTTCAGCATCTTTCTCCGGTGTAATAATCGCATAATTTTTCCCGTTGTACAATACTATCTTGGTTTGCTTATCCCTTCTAGTTATTCCCATAATACTCCCTTCAAACAACGAATAAAAACTATCTAAATTTAATAGATTTGAAACTTTTTGCTCCCACTTTATCCACCCTTTGGTGAAGAAGGATTCCCTAATCCGTCTCAACGTTTCTGTGTCAACAAGGTCTGGGTTTCTCTCAGCTATTTTAACCAGCAAAGGCAGTTCTTCTATTTCAGATAGAATATCATATAAATAAGCGGATGATATACTGTTGCTCTTTAATAGTTTTTCTAACGATTCTTCGAGTTGTGCTTTATCTCCTGTATAACCATAATCTAACCCTATTCTAGCTAGCTCACGCTTCAATGTCTTCCTCTTTATCATATATGAAAACTGTCCTAGCTTAGACCTCTTTATAGAAGCCCCCAGCTTATAGTACTCGATAAACTCGTCGGGATCCATGGTCATCATGCACCATCTAAATGAGTTGTTATGCCCCGTGTTTTATAACGAGTATTACACGCTGGTTAAACAGAGCCTGCATTTATTCTCGAATAGCAGGCTCTCATACCCTTCTATATGATCCCCTTTAGACACTTTTATTACAACTAGTCTGTTGTTATCCGAGACTCTGACCTGGCCGGAGGCTTCAACATTCAATGCTTGCATACATCTTGGGAAATACCAATATGCTGTGTAACTGTATTCGGCAATAGCCTCCTCGTAGTATTCCTCGTATATGTTTCTCCCTTTCATTATACTAAAAGGCATTGAAATATGGAATACTATAACGGGGTATTGGTAATCCGGGAGAAGAATATCGGGTTCAAACACTCTCCAAGATACTTCTTGTCCGTTGATTAATACTCTCTCCTCACTTAGAATATTCTCCATTCCACGACGCAGAATCTTTTTCTCTCGTTCAAGGAGTTCCCTGGATTCGAGTACTCCCCGGTAGTAACCCTTCTTCTCATAGTATCTATACTCTACTGCTTGAAATATCTCGCCATTAGGGTACACAGTGAAAAAACCTATGGATCCTATAGGGGTTAACTCCGGTTCACTCAACTCCAAGTTTCACGAATCCTCTCACTACTCAACTTGAAGCTGTCCTTTGCTTGTATGGTATCAATGGATGAGGTATATACTCTACTCCAGGCCTATTCATAGGTGCTTGAGGGAACAGTTCCATGAATTCATATATCTCAATAGGTATTTCATCTTTAACGTTCAACCCTAGATTCCTGGCTTCCTCGAATGTTATAGGATAATCATGCGTCCAGCGGCCCTCGGTTAAAAGTTTCGCCAGCTCTCGTGCCTTCTCTTCCCCGAGTCTATCTTTGACCAGTTCAATAATGAATTCCTGTACTTCAATTAGCGCTTTCTCTGCAACATCAGCCATTAATAATGTCTTATCATCAGCGTCTTTTCCTTTGGTTTTTGCTATTTTGATTAAAGATGGGGCTGGAGCGTGGAATGTCTGGTCTATAGCTAACTGAGGGTCTAGTGGGCCTAGGACAGCGTTGGGGTCCATCCATATTTCGTCTGCAGACAAGGCTATTAACGTTCCACCGCTCATTGCGTAATGAGGAATCACCACTACTTTCTTGGCAGGATGTCTCTTCAATGCCATAGCTATTTGCGCAGCTGCAAGAACTAGCCCACCGGGTGTATGCAAGACCAGCGCTATAGGTTGATCTCTCGGTGTTTGGCGGATAGCTCTGATCACTGCTTCACTATCGTCAATATCGATAAAACGGTAAATAGGAATGCCCAAGAGGCCTATTTTTTCCTGTCTATGTATAAGAGTTACAAATCTATAGCCATATTTTCTTTCTAGAACCTGTAGAAGTTTTATTCGTGCTGATCGAAGCCTTTGGTAACTATAGGTCGGTGAGAGTAATGGTATGAGGAAGAGGAGCCAGAAAAGCATCCAGATTATAGTGTTTATGGTATCGGGGCTCAGATCTAAACACCTCCATACTAATCATAATTATTGTATAGCTGTTTTATTTGAAACTGAGTAGATTCTAGTTAAAATAGTTTACAAACTATAATATCATTAACGGTGGGTTAACAGTGAGAATAATGGGTTATAACGGGAAGCTTCTGAGAGTTAACCTTTCAACGAGTAAAACATGTATAGAAGATATAAATGACAATATTCTAGAAATGTATCTAGGAGGGAAAAGCCTTGGAGTGGCCTACTTCTACAGGGAAGTGCCCCCAGGTACTGACCCGTTGTCCCCCTCTAACAAAGTAATCCTGGCTGCTGGAGGAATATCCGGTCTCGCCCCGGGATCTAGCAAGGCTGTAGCAGTCTCGAAAAGCCCTCTTACTCGGCTACTGACGGATAGCTCTTTCGGTGATTACTTTTCCCCTCTTATACGTAAAGCGGGATTCGACGTGATGATAGTTGAGGGAGCTAGTAAGGACCCGGTATATATTTACGTGAATAATGGAGAAACTGAAATAAGGAGCGCTGAGAAATTATGGGGTAAGAATAACTCTGAAGTTGCTAAAAAGCTCAGATCGGAAGTTAACGAGAAAGCTAGTATTATATCGATAGGGCGTGCTGGGGAGAAACTAGTTAAGTATGCAAACATCATCGCCGACTCGCAAAGAGCCGCGGGTAGAGGAGGATTAGGAGCCGTCATGGGGTCTAAGAAACTAAAAGCGATAGTAGCATATGGCGATCAAGACATACCTATAGCATCCCCCGACGAATTCAGAGAGTTATGGGATAAACTATACGAGAAATATAGGACATCAGAAAAAACAGCTGACTCGAGAAAGCATGGAACATTAAATGGCATAGTATACAGTTCCCAGACCGGGATGTCGCCCAGCTATAATTTCAGGAAACCCTATATTCCATTAGAACTAGCAGAGAAGTTATCCCATAAAGGTATCTCGGAGTTCGAGGAAGAGCCCCCCTGGTGGATACATGGCAAGTCATGCCCTGTTAAGTGTGCTAGGTATACTAAACTATCGTATGCCAACGAAGAATTCGAGGTTAAACCGGAATACGAGAACATTGCTATGCTAGGTGCCGCAACAGGAATATTCGAACCAAAGGCAGTGTTATACTTGAATTATCTTGCCAACAATTACGGCCTCGACTCCGTAAGCCTGGGAAACACGATAGCTTGGTTCCTAGAGTTAGTAGAAGAGAAGCTAATAGACCCTAAGGATTTCGATATCGAAGTAGAGGGATTCGGTGATATAGAGGGAGTTATAAAACTCGTGGAACTAATTGGTGAGAAGAAAGGTATAGGGATTATTTTGTCTGAAGGCGTTAAGAAGGCCTCAGAGCTACTGGGCATGGGAGAAGATAAGGCAATCCATGTTAAAGGCCTAGAAGCACCGGCATGGGACCCGAGAGGTCTTAGGGGGTTTGCCTTAAGTTATGCGACAGCAGATGTGGGAGCCAGTCATTTACGAGGTTGGCCTGAGACTAGGGACAGGCCGATGGACGGTTCCGCAGTTGAGGTGGTGGAGAGTCTGGCTCGTGATAGGGATAGGAAAACTGTATTCGATAGCCTGGGATTATGTATCTTCATTCCTTATACGGATGACGAAATAGTGAAGCTCTACAACTATGCAACTGGCTTGGACGTGGATATAGAAGACTTATATCTAGCAAGCCGTAGAGAGGAGAGCCTCGCTAGAATTCACAACGTTCTAGACTGGGTTACACCACCGCTACATGATACAATACCTCCTAGATGGTGGGAGCCTGAAGAGGAGGGCCCAGCAAGAGGGTCGAAAGCGTTTATTAATGAAGAAGACTTCAAAGCTGCACTAAGAAAATACTATGAAATAAGAGGATGGCATCCAGAATACGGGGTTCCCTTACCCGAGACATTGAGGGAGCTAGGTATCTCATGGGCCGAGAACGAGGCCGTCATGGCTATAATGGGTGTGGAGCTGAGGACAAGTTGGATGGAGAAATGATAGCGGAAATGCATTGCCATACAACTAGTAGTGATGGGAGGGATTCTCCGGAAACTGTAGTGTTAGAAGCGTATAAGAAGGGCCTTGATTTTTTAGCTGTTACAGACCACAATACATTCAGAGGCTCTATACTAGCTGACAAAGCGGTCAAGCTGCATGGTTTAAATAAGCCTATTATAGTTTTCGGTAATGAAGTTAGGACAACCCGAGGAGACATACTTGTTTTATGCGATAAACCTCTACAGAATGTGTCTAAAGACCCATGGGAGCTAAGAGAGGAGGTTTTAGGGAATAACTGTATAATGATAGCTGCTCACCCTTATAGTCCCTACGAGCCAGCTGTTGGTGATCTCATACGTGAGGACCCACGGTTATTTGATGCTATCGAGGTATGGAACGCTACTAACCTACCGTACTTGAATAGGAAGGCGTGGAAAGTAGCTAGGGAGCTGGGTAAACCTGGAACCGCTGGAAGTGATGCACACGTAAAGGAGGAAATAGGATCTGCGGTAACACTTGTAGATGCCAATGATAATAGTATTGAATCGTTCCTTGAAGCCGTTAGAAAAGGGAATACTACTCCTATAAAGGGACTCCCGGGTTTTAAGGCTATTCTAGTTCATATTGCATGGGGAATCAAAAGAAAACTCTAAAATTTAGGTGGATCCACATATTTCAAAACAATATCCTTGGCTTTCTCTAGTTTTTTCTGGTGATCTTCTAGGAACTTCTCTAATATACTCCATGCATTTCTCTTACAATGACCGCATAAGAGTTTACCTGAGATACAAGAATCGTATATTTCCTGTAGCCGCTTGTCGTCATCTATTAATTGGAACATATAGAAATCATACACTGTGCACTTCCAGGGTTCAGCTCCAAGTTGTTTCTGCTCCTCAACAGTTGCACGGCCACCAGTAAGCGCCTTCATTAGCTTGGATCTCGCAACCTCTAGATCGTCCGTGAGGAATATCGTGGAATCAGGCTTACTGCTGCTCATCTTGTTCCCGTCAAGACCTCTCTGTAACATGTGATAAGTAGATGCTGGCCTCTCAAGGTTTAGTTCATTATGGAATCTATCTGAGATATCTCGTGCAAGCCTTAAATGAGGGTCCTGGTCTGCACCTACTGGAACTATAACGTTTTTGTAGCCACCGTAATCATCCAGTTGTACATGGAGAATATCAGCGGCCTGTGTAAGAGCTGATACTACTTTTGATGGCTCCATTGTGCCGTAAATTGCTTCCATCTCAGCTAGACTTACTTTCCTTGAGAACATTTGGATTAGCCTATAGTATGTAGGTTTCTGGTTTGACTGGAAGTAAAACACTGCCTTGGAAGGATCAAGGCCTAATGCAATTAAGTTTGCAATATATTCATAGAGGCCTATCTCTATGGTCTTCTCTCTATCCATTTTTCTAACAGCGTAAGCTTCTGCATCGGCAATTACTACATGTACCTTAACACCTAGCTTCTGGTAGTATATGATCTGGTCTGCAGTCAACTTATGGCCGAAATGGAATCTGCCACTAGGCATGAAGCCAGTCAGGAGTGCTACTGGTTCTCCTTTGGAGAGAGGGTTAATTACCTTTTTGCCAAAATCTCTATGGCCGAAGACTATCCCCCTTCTCATGTACCTGTTCGGCTCGGCTATTTCTCTGAGTTTATCAAGTACTTCATTGAATGGTTTTATACCGAATGTTCTCATGAGCCAGCCATAATCCTTTACGCTTATATGTCCCCATGGATCTAGTTTTACTTCACTACTCAATTTAATCATCTCCCTGTGAGATACCTGCTCTTTTACATATAGCATTCAGCTTTGATTTTAGGGTTTCCTGATGTATTCTTAAAATTCCTTCCCCAGTATTGTAGATTCTCCTCAGTAATTCTTCTTCTTCGAAATGGAGTTTTCCAGGAAGTATTATTGACTGAGGAATTGCATGGAATTCATTTGTAGCTACTTCCTCTAACGATCCTATTGTTATTTTCTGCCTCGGAGTCCCTGATGCTTCCAATACTATAGCTAATGCATTATTTAGAATGCATTGCCCCCACTTTCTTTCCTCCATTTCCATTAAAATCGATGCAGCTTCGTGAGCTTTCATCAGTTTGCCTTCATCGAGTTTGAGATCCAGTAGAAGCAAGGTATGTAATCCAAGGCACATGTTAGTATATAAGTATGAGAGGGTACTATATGGATATGTCCCGTTTAATGGGTATACTAGCGTTACGATTCTACCGAACTTGTATGCCTGCAAAAGGCTATCTAGAATTGATATATAAACCCCAGATATGCCATGAATAATCTTGTATGGCACGTTCCTCACAGCTGCTTCTTCCAGTATTATTGAATGAGTAGTTGCCGCAAGCGGGTCCCCAATAACTGCAATGCTTATGTTTTTTAACCGAGCTTCAGTTACTATTTTCTTCACTCCAGGAAACTCTAGCATGTTTCTAGAAACCTTTACTACCGGTTTACCTATTGTTCGGGACAGTGTCGCTACGTTTATATCTGTGGAAAGATTCGTGTATGAATCAAGGTATATGATATCTGATTCTTTTAGGGCTTCAAGAGCCTCCAGAGTTACTTGCTTCAACCATAAACCTAGTCCAACTAGATACAACATCATACTTCACCGAGTCGGGGTCGGATTCTGCCGGAGACCTCATTTTTAGATACGGTCCATAGGAGTATTCCTCATCCCCCTATTTTGAATTCCTGTCGATGGGTAGGTAAAAACAGAATCGTTCAACCCCCCCGATAAAAGCCACTATTCCTCAAAGGGTGATTCTCCACGTGAACATAACAACTTGGACTTTGACTATTGCAAGCCGTGTTAGACAAGTGAACACTGTAAACACGCTGCCAACGGATCCTCCATCTAACTATTCGAGCATACCATCAATCAATCAGAGTTCACAGCCGATAATAACTATGGCTTCCAACGTGTCTGGCCATCATAATTATGTTATTTACTTACTGGCAATAACTGCACTTGTAGTTGCACTTCTAACTAGTTTAGATATTGACTTTAGCTCTGCTGCTAGTGTAATAAGGAGGATCTTTCAATGGTTAAAAGTAGGATCTAGATTCTTCAAGGCAAAAAAGAGTCAAGGATAAATCTTTTCTCCTAGCTTCTGGTAACTGTTATCATATATTTCCTGTACTGTGAACACCATTGCAGGATACCATGTATGGGATCTTTTACCTTCTGGAATAGCATGCATTAAATCATGTAAAAGATTCACGTATTCAAATATGGGACCGGATTCATAGATCTCTACTGTCGTCCTGACCTCATAAGCACCTTTGTCTGGTGGAATCAGAATGGCTAGAGTTGCCTGCTTGTTTGACATTATGTTTATCCACGTATGTCTTTTAGACATTGCATGTGAAACCATTCTTCCCGGGTCACTGCATTTCTCATTGTAAACGTAATCTAAGATGAATCTCAGGCCCTTTAAGAGGGCTAGCATTCCTTTCCCCCAATAGTTTTCTTCTATTGTTCTAAGTTCATTCAAGGCTTCCTCAAAACACTGATCCTTCACAAGGTATGAGACCATGAAGGGAGCTGCATTTATTCCAGCAGGACCATAAGTGGCCACTATTGGTGAAAGTAGATAACTAGTTTTAACGAGTTCACAGTCAACCTCTGGAACCATTCCTTTCTCTAGTAATAGTTCAACTAAACGTTTTCTAGTCTCCAAGGTGTCCTCTAGAAACTTCGTTGGCAGCTGGGTCATTATAATCCACCTTGTTTTATACTACTTATACAATAACAGTCTTTTAACTTGTCTAGACTTAGCTTTCTGTAAATAGTGTTGACTCTTCTACTATTAACTAGTCTTCCATGAGGCCTAAGTCCTCCAGAGAATGTGTAAGGGATGTGGAGTAATTCATGTATAACCGTTTTAACCTGCTCCTCAAAGGATAGACTGTAGAATTTCTCTCCGATGACCTCTATGATATAACCGGGCTCCAGGCCTATGGCGATCCAAGCACTTGATAGTCCATGAATCCTTGCAATAGCCTTAGTCTTTGCCCCCCAGCTTGAGAGACACCAAATCCTATCCTTTTTAACGTGGGAAAAGTATCCCTGGCTTATTATTCTGCCAGCTAAACAGCATACATCGGGTGCTTTCTTATACTTTATCCTAGGCATTCTTTACACCCAATGCAGTATTCCATAAGAGATAACGGGGCAAATCATCGAAATTAATAGTTGAAACAAGGATTCAATATTCATCCCTATTGGTTCTCTTATAATGCTTCTCCCAGACATCAATCCATACCCTCTCATGTAAAGTGATTCAGCTAATTCATCTCCACGTCTCAGCGTACTCACCGTTACAGGGAATAAGACCCTATGCATTGGTCTTCCTAAGCTTCTCTGTATCCCAATAACTTGACTGAGATCCTTCAAAGTTAATGGTACTAGTCGAGCTAGAATGATGTTGTAATCATGGACGCGTGGAAACCTTCTAAACATACCTGAGACCGTAACCGGGTTAGTTGTAGTCATGAAGGCCATTGACGAGGCTGACATCACATAGACTTTGTACCCTATTCTGAAACCTTGTATGATACCTGTGATCGAAGCAAAAGGATAAGGGGAGACTATTACAACGACTAAGAATACTATTACCGCTGGAATGCTTGAGAGTGACAAAACATACTTCGCCAGCCTCCTATTAGTCATGCTTATGTAAATGAAGACTGGTACTGTTGATAGTACCATTGTAAGTAGTGTTTTGAAATATAAAACTGAGATCCATGCAGATACTACCATGAATATTTTAACTCTATAGTCTATCCTCCAAGCTATCCCACGAGCATCTCTATACGTAGTAACAAATGAAAATAATAGAAACAATTCTTCAAGCAACACTCCTTAACTCACCTTCTTCTAATACAAGCTCCCTCGTCGCAATCATATGGCCGAAATCTTTATCGTGAGTGGCCACTATGACGGAAGCTCCCAAACTGGATAGTCTCGTAATCAGCTTTGCTAACCGACACCTAGATATAGGGTCTAAACCTGCCTCTGGTTCATCCATTAACAGTATACGTGAGCCGGTTGCAAAGAGAACAGTTAAAGCGGATTTCTTTAATTCCCCCGTACTAAGGTAGTTTAATGGCCTATTCATTAAACCATCTACATCAAACGCCCGTATAAAACTTGGATCAGGATTATAGCTCGAAAGCTCTTTTCTAAGGGTAGGCATTGTGAACACCTTAACTGGATCTGGAGGTAGAATAGCAGGCTTAGACTCGAAACTAATGCAACCCGTAGAAGGCTTTAATACTCCAGCGAGAGTGTAGAGCAAGGTTGATTTACCGGAACCATTTCTACCGTATACTACGAGTATTTCCCCCTTCAGTAAACTTAGATTTATCTTTCTCAGAACAGTATTCCCGTTAGGATAAACATATGATATATCTGCAGCTTTCAAAACGACTCGTTGATCATTTTCTGTTTTAACCTTATAATCTTTATTATCACAGTATTCGGAGGAGTGCTCTCCTAGTGTTAGGATAGCATCGCTTATATTATAGAAATATTCAGGGTAATGCGTAGCTATAATAAAGCAAAAACCATTATTTTTAAACTCTCGTATCAGTTTTAATAGGTTATCTTTCTCAATCCAGTCTAGATGAGAAATGGGTTCATCCAGGAGGAGGCATTTTACACCTGGAGCTATTGTACTTGCAATAGCTGTTTTCTGTTGTTGCCCACTGCTTAATTCTAGCACCGGGCTAAACAAAATGTCTGTGAAAGCTAGTCTTGAAGCAATGTCTCCAATTCTCTCTTTTACACTGCTCATTCCAAGTATGCTCAATGAGAATCCTATATCATCGTATGGTGTTGGCGCGAGGAGGAATTGCTGAGGATCGGGTGGAAGCATTCTCACCTTGTATGCGAGGGGATCAGGGTTCTCAAGAGGGTTCAGACCATCAATACGGATTTCCCCTGTCACCTTCCCCTGCTTTATCCAAGGTATAATACCTGATATAATTTTTAGTAAACTGGTTTTACCGCTTCCATTTCTACCGGTCAGAATGAGGGCTTCCCCCCCTCTAACTGTAAATGAAATATTAGAAAAAACCCTTACATTATCATACCTGAGAGTTAAGCCTTCTGCTTTTACTATCACTATACCTACAACACCCTTACTCCTGCTTCTCTCAGCGCTTTTGCCAGGTAGAGCGCTACGAATAAGCCTATGATCATCTGTCCAAAATTAAATGGTACTTCTGTTCCCGCTTGTTGCGGCGTTAGCCCTATTACTATTATCTCATATAGATAGTATCCCAGTATCATTTCTAAGCCTCCTGGTATAATGCTGTAAGTTATCGTGAGTCCCTCTATATCGCTTTTGGCGTAGAAGTATATAGCCGGTATTGCTAGAAGTAGTGATACTAGAGCCCAAAACCATACCCCTACATGGAATGTTACTGCTTTACTGAAAACATAGAATGTAGCTTCACCTACTAAATATTGTGTTCCAAGCCAGTAGAGTCCAGCATCCACTATCCCAATAATAGGTAGAAGATAGGTGCCTATCCACTTGGACCCTTTACGAGTCAAGTACAGGAATAAATAGCCCACTATGAATCCTTCGATACCTTTTATGAGTAATGTTCCTGGTGCATAGTTCCCGTATCCACTGTAGATATCTGCGAGAGAGCTTCCTATGCCTCCTGCAATTGCACCTACTAGAGGGCCTCCTATAATTGCAGAAGTGTAAACCATTGTTTCTCCTAGGTTGAAATAGCCTCCTGTTGCAGGGATTTCCATGGCTACCATTGTTGCCCCGAACACTAAGGCTGTTAAGATTGCACTGTAAACAATTATCTTGACTTCTAGCCCTCTAGATGACAATTCCTTCACCGTTTTAAGAATGAGGAACCAGTATGTTATTAAAGTTTAATGTTTAATATCGGATAAAGAAATATTATGCATGCCTCAGTATTTCAAGAGCCTTCACTCCTTCAACAGATATTTCATACACTTTTCTACGACCAATAACCGAGGAAGAGACTAAGCCTTTCTCCTCTAACCATTTCAAGCTCGAATAGACAGCTTGAGGCGAAATACGACCGCCTAAAAGCTTCCAAATCATATACCCGTGAAGACGCTTATGTTTTCTAAGAATCTGAAGTATTCCTATCTTAGTTTCACCTATCAATGATCGAGTTCGAGGGGAAACCGTCTTTAACCCAGTGCTAGTTATCAGTATTAAAACCCTCCACTTTCTCTCACTGACAAGATTCCTTCCTACAATATAGCCAGCTACAGCTGCTGGTTCCGCGAAAACACCCTCCTTCTCGGATAGCATTATAGACTCCTCGTAGACCTGGGGTAATGGAACGTACGTCCCCCACCCGTCGGTCAATAGGGTGGCGTTATAAGCAGCTGATAGCAAAGGCGGACTCATGTATCTTATACTGTAATGAACACCAGACTCCATAGGTTTATCCCCTGAGAATAGCGAGGCATAAGAGCCCTCGCCGGCCTGAACACCTATTATTCTCACATTCTTAATACTTTCCATCCTGAAGGCAGTATAGATGGAGGCTAATGTAGCACCGGAGCCGACTGGAACGATTACTGCGTCAAACGAGTTCTCTTTAACGTGCTCTGAAATCTCGAGGCCTAACCTAACAAGCCCCAATAGGGAATACGGGTCGTTGTCCACTCTAATATGTATCATATTATATTTTAAACCCATTTTTTCTGCGATATAGTGGGTTTCGTCCATAGTTCCACCTTTTAAGAGAGCCTTGCACCCGTATACCCTTACCTGCTCTACTTTGACGATATCACTATCTTCCGGCATAACTGAAGTGCACGATATCCCCGTTCTAGCTGCGTATGCAGCGTACGATGCACAAGTGTTTCCGTCTCCCGACACTATTATACTATTAGCCCTTGAATAGGCTAGGAATGCTATACTAGTCACGGCCGACCTATCCCTGAAGCTACCCGTTGGATTCCTTGTTTCATCCTTGAAGTAGAGTCCTTCAAATTCTATCGAACCAAATATAGGCGTTGACCCTTCTGACATAGATATCCTTTCCATGAATCCTTTAATGTGGGAAAGATCTCTCGGAACGCCAATGCTGGCTCCGTCTTCGCAAATTAATCCATTAACAGGTTTACCTCCATCTGGACAAATCAGATCCAATAGTATCCCTCGGGTAAGTATAGATGATAGCCGGGAGAGACCCTTTCATCCCTAGCCGGATAAAACCGGCTGTCGGGGTCTACCCTAATTTCGTGTTTTAAGAAATAAGGGATATAATGGTTATTCTATAATGGCGAGTCTGAGTGGGTTTATATAAGTGTCGGACTAGAGGCGGGGAATTACTGTTCACCAGAGATATGAATGAATGCGAAAATCCTGTTCTGATTTATAGTGGGAAAGAACTTTTGATGATCAGTAAATTGATGAGTAGAATACTCAGGCATGAGCCATTCAAATATGACGTTAAAATAGACAGGCATGGGTGGGCAAGTCTAAACGAACTCGTTAATGCGTTGCAATCCGTTCTTGGAGATACTATGAATATAAACAAAGAATCCATTATCGGCATAATCGAGACAGATCCAAAATCCCGGTTTGAATACAGGCATAATAAAGTAAGGGCTAGATATGGTCATAGTATTGGAATAGATATAAGATATCGGGGTGCTGAACCTTTAGTATTGTTTCATGGAACGCAGATTAATAGACTGAATAGCATTCTATCAAGAGGTTTACTACCCGGGAAACGCTTGTATGTTCATCTGTCTCCAACACCAGAGGATGCCTGTATGGTTGCAAGGCGGAGAAGAGGAATACCTATTTACTTGATTATTGACTGCACTAGGCTTCGTGAATTAGGTTACAGGATATACAAGGCCACATCCAAAGTATTTCTAGTAGAAAGAGTCCCTTCCTCTGCAATTCAAGGATTCCAGGAATGCAAGTAATTGAATTGCGAACATTCTGGCTTAGATAATACGGTTTTCTAATTCAGTTTAAGTTTTAATGTCTACACGCCTCTCTGTTTATAGTCTAGGTGATAATTTATTGTGCCAATAAAGGTTTTCAATACTCTTGGGAGAAGGAAGGAAGAGTTCGAGCCTAATAATCCTCCTATAGTAAAAATGTACACGTGCGGCCCTACTGTATATGATCACAGCCACATAGGACATGGTAGAATGTATGTTTCCTTTGATGGGATCAAAAAATACCTTGAGCTCAGAGGATACAAGGTTATACATGTACAGAACATAACCGACATAGATGATAAAATAATCAATAAAAGCAGGGAAACCGGGGAACCTTGGGAAGCTATAGTTGACATGTATATAGAGGAATACCTAGAATTATTGAAGGAGTTGAAAGTGAGACCTCACTATAATCCACGTGTTACATCACATATCCAGGATATCATATCTTTTGTTAGTAAATTAATTAAGAAAGGATACGCGTATGAGTCTAATGGAAGCGTTTACTTCAATGTTGACAAATACAAGTTCTACGGAGAGCTCAGCGGTAGGCTAAATAATGAACTATGGGGGCAAGAGGAAGAATTTCTATCAGATAAAAAACACCCATATGACTTTGTCTTATGGAAGAGGAGAAAACCAGGAGAACCTTACTGGGAAAGCCCATGGGGCCCCGGGAGACCCGGATGGCATATTGAATGCTCCGTTATGTCAACACGATACCTTGGAGAGAGAATAGATATCCATGGCGGAGGAGAAGATCTAGTTTTCCCGCACCATGAAAACGAAAAAGCACAGAGTGAGGCCGCCCTGGGTGTAAGGCCATGGGTGAAATACTGGCTTCATACTGGCTACCTGATGATAAAAGGAGAGAAGATGAGTAAGAGCCTCAAGAATATTATACCGTTGAAGGACGCCATTAAGGAACTCGGCGTCCCTGTTCTTAGGCTATGGATACTCTCAACACATTATCGCAGCCACCTGGAATATAATGAGACTATTATAAACCAGTCGAGAAGATTATATGAAAGACTACTTAGTGCTGAATCCATAATTGAGAGAAAATTGAGCGAGGCTTCTCAAAGCCATTATGACTCCGATGAAGATGTCAATAGGATGAAAATACTGTCATCCATTATTCTAGGATTCCATGAAGCATTAAGCGATGATTTCAACTTCGGGGAAGCCATCAAATATGTCTGGGATTTCACAAAGTTTATCCACGGAGAGCTCCAGTATTCTGAAAGCGGAGCTCTAGCTTTGCTATCTAAGGAATTCGCTGATCAATTGAATAGTGTTTACTCGTATAGGGAAACCGAGACCAGGGGTGTAGACTATGAATTCTTCAGAAGTCTAGTGGATCTTATAATAGAGGTTAGAAACGAGCTTAGGAAGAATAAGATGTATAAGCTAAGCGACATGATAAGGGATAAGCTAAGCGAAGTAGGAATCACCGTTATGGACTATAAGGATCATAGTGAATGGGTTTCTAAGAAGTTGAAAGAGTAAATAAAATAGTCCGGGGGTATCAAGATCCCCCCTATTTCTTCTTATTTGAGTTTTACTGCTCTTCGAAGTGAATTATACTTACGGGGCAGCTCTCTGCAGCGCTCTCCACACAGTCCTTTAGATCGTCTGGGACTACTCCCTGGCTAACATCATCGTTTACCCTGAACTGGGCTATTATTTGGCTCTTGCCGTCCTCTTCACTCATCTCGAAGACTTCGCCGCAAAGACTCACACATACCATATCAGATATACATTCATCTCTGTCTATCCAGACTTTTATAGGCATATTCTTTCACCTCACGGTGTTTGTATATGAGATTTCCAGCTATATGAACCCGATTGTTTTAACTATTTAAACATTATCTACTTCCTTAGGGTAGAGGAGGTTAACTTAGTTACCTGTTCAGGTATTCCGGGAGATTTTTTAACATTTTCTATGTTAGTCTTCCATCATTTCCATGGTAAACACTGTTCTCCCAGTAAGATTCTTTTCTACATTCGTAGATCCCGCGGCCACTAAGTTTAGAGGCATCAGATATTACCATAGTCATAACGAGAGAATGCCTTTAGCCGTCGGGTATTTATCAAGAACCATTGTTAAGGCCCGTTCCTATATGCTTTATAGAAGTTAACCCTCATTTTACTATACAAGGTGGACATGTATTGTATTCCTAGAGAATTCAAATATAGCTCCATGATGCTTATTTAACGAATACTAGGGGTGTTATTGATTAATACCGGCATGGAAAGATTAGCTGTCAAGGTAAGGGAACTTATTCATAGTAACGTGTCTTCCTTGATAGAACGTAGAGTGAGTGAGTTCCTCGGGGTTAACAAAAAAGGCTCGAAGAGATGGTTCAGTGAATTGGCATTCTGCATTCTAACAGCTAATTACAGTGCAGAGAGAGGCATTAGAATCCAGCGTGAGATCGGGGAATGCTTTTTCATTTGTAGCAAGGAGGAGCTTGCCCGAGAGCTTCGTAGACTAGGCCATAGGTTCCCTAAGGCAAGAGCTAATTATATAGTGCTAGCTAGAAGATATGCCGTTAACTTGAAAGAGATTCTGTCAAGTCAGCGGAATACCTTCAATATGAGGGAATGGCTGGTTTCAAATGTAAAGGGAATAGGATACAAGGAGGCTAGTCATTTCCTAAGAAACGTTGGTTTTTTCGATGTCGCAATACTTGATTACCATATCTTAGACTTACTTGAGAGTTATAGTATTATAAAACGAACTAAAACACTAACTAGACGCCGTTATTTTGATATAGAAAACACTGTTAGAGAACTAGCATCATTAGTAGGTTTAGAACCTGGAGTTCTGGATCTATATTTATGGTACATGGAGACCGGTAAAGTTCTCAAGTGACAAGAACGAATAGCATTCTCCTTAGCAAACTCAAACCGGATACGGGGTGTTTGAATAAGTATTCCACTCCTGCCTTAAGAGTTTCAACCTTCCTTGAAAAAGCCAGGGAAACTAGTTCCTCATGCCTATCATAGTCAAGTTTATGTGATAGTATCTCGCTAATTCCATGTTTCTTGGCGACATCAAATAAATCAGCTATACTTCCCGGGGACAGGTCTTCCTGGAAAATCCTTGCAATGTGAAGCTGTGATCTCAGTTCCCTGACTATCCCATCTAAACATCTTTGCCAGTAATCCAGGCTTTTTGAACTGAAACAATCAACAACTTTTACACTAGGATATAATCCGCCTCCTGTGAAAGGCTTAGTTAAGCCAGCCGCATCACCGATAACGAATGCTAACCCCCTATAAGGTTTCCTTGCGGGAGGTCCTGTTAATATAATGCCACCATACCTATCTCTTATCTCTCCGTGAATGTTTATCCCTGAAATTATATCCTGGATTCTTACGAGACCTATGCTTCCCCCGCCTACGATAAGTTTATCTGGAGAAGTAGGGACTATCCATCCGAAGAAGCCTTTGAATATGTCTGAGAAGATTATCTTGAACTCGTCGGTATTCATGCCATGGTTTAATTTGACGTCTATGTTTACTCCTAGAATCCTCCTATAGTTATACTTGTTAATTCCTAGACTACTGGATACCATGCCGGCGAGTCCGTCAGCAACTATAACAGCATCGAACTGATGTTTGGTTCCATTAAATGATAACACTTCTCCTTTTGGTGTCACAGAGCTTACCCTGTATGGCATTCTAACGGTTACACCATTTTTCTTGGCTTCATTCAAAAGCCTCTGTTCGAGGCCTATTCGGTCAAGTTTCACAGCTATTGAATCTCTCTCGAATTCAACTCTAGAAGACTCTGCGATGAAAGTTATTTTATTAAAAGAATTCTCAAGCGAATTTAATGCAGGAGGACCTATTTTCTCCATAGTCCACCTGGAAACCAGTCCTGTGCAATGCTTGGGCCGTCCTACAATGTCATCTTCTTCATAGAGTGTCACTTCATGCGTCTCAGATAGCCTATACGCGGCGTAGAGCCCTGCGAATCCTCCGCCTACTACTGCTAGTTTCAGGGTCTCCATTTTAGCTCTTACCTAGTTTTCCTATAGCATATCCTACTATGAATACGAGTATTATTGCCGCGAAGATTACTACTGCTCCGATAGTCTGGGCGCTACCCTGTGCCTGGGAAGCAGTATGGGTTGCAGTTATTGTAGTGCTTCGGGTTTGTGTGATGGTTACTGTAAAAGTGTTTGTCCGCGAGCCACTAATAGTTGGTGTAGATGTGATAATAGTAGTGTTTTCAGGCGCTACTTTCTTCGATAGCAGCGTGTAGAGGCTAGCGTATAACATTGATTTCTCCATCAACATGTAACCTGTTTCTGTTTGACCTTTATCTATTAAGCTCTCAGAGACAGTGTACAGCATGTATGAAGCGAATGGCACTGTATTATTGCTAGCGTATTTAGATAGCTCGTTTTGAACCATCTTATTGAGAGAGGGTATGTATAACTGTCCTTTTAATCCGAACATTTCTATAAACGACATAGTTGAGTATTCTATAGCTAGCATTGAGTATGATAGCGAACTAAAGTATTTTCCATTGTCTAAATCACTCGTAGCATTAGAGAAGAATTGCAATGCTTTTACAAGGGAATCCGGCTGAACACCTAGTTCATTAGCCAGGCTAACAGCATAGCCTTGCATGCTTCTGGCTATCTCTGCCTCTTCAATGGCAACCTTCCTTACATCATACGTTGTAATCAGTTCACCGGATGTAACAGGATTATTCTCGTAATCCAGTAAAACAGCGTGTAGCGTGTTTGCCAAAACTATTTTCCAGTACGCATCAACTAGTGTATAGAGTGGAGTCACAGTTATAGTCCCAAATATTGAGACAGGTAAATAGAGTTTATCGGACTTATTGTATAATTGAGATATAGCTGATTTAAACATGTTAAATGACTCCTCTACTAGAGAGGCTAAGTACGTCTTGAACTCAACGGTGAACGGTGTGCATGGTTGGCTGCATTGGTTTATTATACCCATCGTCTGGTTAATAGAGTTATATACATATCGAACTAATCCCGTGACAGCCCAATCATTCATTGATGCATTAATAAGAGCATTAGCCTTCTCCAAGCTTGCACCTGCTTCGACCAGAAGATATAGCCTGTATGTCACTGGAGCTTTAATAGAGTCATTATAAAATTCCATTGCCTGTGAATATAGGTCACCCGCGTATTTCCTAATATTTGAGGGAGCCCTAGGAGCCAATTCATGGTAGGTAGAGTTAAGTTGTCTGACTCTATCTTCTAGTAGCATACTTATTCTATTGAATTCATCGCTGTAAAATTGTCCTGGTAGTTTACTATGGAAAGCCAAATGCTTCCCTGTCAGATAATAGTAAACCTCGTTTATGTCGGAAGCCTCGACAACTGTGACACCTAATTGTTTTCCTAGTTTCACAAGGTCAACAGTCACGGGTTTCTGGCGATATATAACAAGGCCGAAAGGTAGTTCTTCCTTCTCATAGACAATGTAGGTATAATTCCTCTGTCCAACAGGTATAACGAATACTTTGTCTCTGGTTGCAACGGCATGTAATTTCCCATCTAGACCACCTACAGGACCTATCGTGCCATCCGGGTTAATCATTCCTGTTACCACAGTATCATTCCTAACCGGAGTATCTAGTAAGCATGCTAAAGTCAAAGCAGTCATAGCTGCAGACGCACTAGGACCCCCCACTACTATGCTATCAGATTTCATCTCATAGAAGTAGTCATACTTCCAAAAACTGACACCAGCCATCCTGGCTGCTACCATAGCTGCTATTCTAGCTGCCGCCTGTGTATCGAGCATTGTGAGAGGATTCGTTGACACATAAACTTTACCTGACCCCGGGTAAGCTACAGTAACAACTAGCCTACTTAGAACACCCTTCTCTTCCCCGCTTTCCTCTCCACCAGCAAGAACCGCTGCAACGTCAATACTTCTCGTGACTATTTTCTTGTACCCTGCCACTGAGTAAACAGGTGTAATATTGGATGTAATTGCCAAGAACACTATTATAATTGCTAGAAAACTCCAGGTCCCCCTCATTCAATCTCACCGGTATATTAGGTTTAAGTAGGAAGATATATACTATTTAACTGTCTTGCCAGAACAATATTACTATTGCTGTATAGGGAGAAACATATGTTGGGGCAATGAAGTGAGTTATGCCAACCAGAGAAATCCATGATGGCACCCCTGGGGTAGCGGAGCCCCTTAATTCCTGTAAGGTAAGAACCGTGTATTACCATGTCAAATACCATATTGGCAGATTGTAGTGTAATTATTGTCTTGGAAGGAAGAGGACGGTGGTACATTATGATAAAGAGCATAGCCAAGATATTCGGTTTTAAGACCGATGCTTCTGGGGGCGTAGGGGTAAACATGGAGTATGAACATGTCCTTATAGGCCTGGAAGAAGCTAAGGATAGTATAAACCAGGCATACTTCACTACATTAAACCAGATAACCGAGCTTAAGAGAGAAATGGAAAGAGCTCTTAAGAACAAGGAGAAGGACAAGGCTGTAAATATAGCTGTTCATATTCATAACCAGAAGAAGATAGCTGTTACATATAAGACTATAGCCAACTTAGTTGAGAATGCTATATTCAGGATCAGGGAGGCCAAGAGCGTTGAACCTATACTAAGAACTCTGAGCTTCGTGCTTCCACAGCTTCAGGGTGCTTCCACTGCAGCTAACGAGAAACTCAAGTTAGCTAGTGCATCTCTCGCACGGGCAATACAGGGGTACCGCACACTCGAGTCTAACGTTGAAGTAGGTATAGGAAGCATGCACGGTATAGCGGAAGCCGAGTCAGAGAACAGTGGAGCTAGGTATGAAGGAATAGCCAGGGATCTATTATTCGAGGCCTCTCGAGCAGCGGCGGAGGAGGTGAATAAGGTTGTTGGAGACCTATATCTCCCGGAGCCGCCTGAGCCGAGATTGGAGGACAGAGTTTACATGTACCTGGTAGAAAACAAGGGCAAGCCAGTCAGAGTCTCCGAAATAGCTAGACAGTTCAATTTATCGGCAAGCGATGCAAGGAGAATACTAGGCAAACTAGCAAGAGAAGGTAAAGTAAAGCTTTTACAGAGAGACCACGCCTAATAGCTCCCTAACCTCTTTTATTAACACCACGTAAAATAACCTTCACAGGTATCCATGAATGATAATCCAAAGGATTTCATAGTGATTGGGGTGTAAAGAGTTGAGTGAAGCGTATATTGTAGAACACGCTAAGAGATATGCTTTAGCCGCTGTTGAAAACGACTCTAAAAAGAACTATGACGCGGCTATCAGGAATTATGAGGCAGCTGCAACTCTTCTCGAGAGAGCGGTGAAGCTCTATCCTGATCACCCTTTGCGGGATACATTCATTCTCTACATACGTAAATATAGAAACCGTGTTACAGCTCTCAAGAAAATGATGATCCCCCAAGGCGCTTCAAGGGATGGTGAAATATATGTCGAAGATGATGAACCCGAGGAGGAGCAAGAAGCACTTGATCCTGTAAACCCCGAGAAAATCAAGCCACCAGCGTTCGTGCAAACTGAGAAGCCTAATGTTACCTTCGACGAGATCGCTGGGCTTGAAGACGCTAAACAAGCTATAAAAGAAGCAATAATATTCCCCATAGAGCGCCCGGACCTGTTCCCTCTGGGCTGGCCTAGGGGCATTTTATTATTCGGTCCACCAGGCAATGGCAAGACCATGCTTGCAGCCGCCATAGCTAACGAGGTCGATGGCGAGTTCCTATACGTCGATGCAGCAAGCATTATGAGTAAATGGCTCGGAGAGGGCGAGAAAAACGTAAAGAGACTCTTTAAGTATGCTAGAACCAAAGCTGAAACTGGTATTCCTGTGATAATATTCATCGATGAGATAGATGCACTACTAGGTGTAAACATTAGTGAAGTAGGTGGAGAGGTTAGAGTTAGAAACCAATTCCTAAAAGAAATGGATGGATTACAGGACAAAGATAAAGACTATCATGTATACGTTATAGGAGCCACAAACAAGCCGTGGAAACTCGATGAACCATTCATAAGAAGATTCCAGAAAAGGATATTCATACCACTCCCAGGCAAGGAAACTAGAAAGAAGATACTAGAACTATATACATGTAAATTAGACCTGGACAGCAATGTGAATCTAGACATACTTGCAGAAATAATGGAAGGCTATAGCGGGAGCGATATAAAAGACGTGGTGCAAGCCGCATATATGGTAACTGTAAGAGAGTTCTTCGAGAACAAGGGGGGAGAAGAAAAACCTAGGCCCCTGTCAATGAAAGACTTTGAACTAGTGATCTCGAAGAGAAAGCCTAGTGTCAATAGAAAGATGCTTGAAATGTATGATAAATGGTTCGAGGAATATAAAGCTCTTTAAAAGCTACAGCATTCCTATTTCAATTTGGGGGTAGGCGTGGGCTCCCAGGAAATAGGTATAATACTTATCTTTGCTGGCATGATCATTATTTTAGTAGGTATCCTTTACCTAGCCTTGGGTAGTGAAGGAAATGTTGAGGGAGGAGCTGTAGTTATAATAGGGCCTATCCCTATCGTTTTCGGCTCAAACAAGAGGATTGCGTGGGGACTCCTTATAGCGGCTCTGGCTTTGACTCTAATATTGATCGCATTCTATTATTATGCTTCAAGAAAAATAATTCCGTCTTAATCGTATTCACTCTGATAACTTTGACTTGAAGTTGGCAGCGGCCTCTTCTAGCTTTCCCTTCAACTTCATAATGTTTTCTTCTTTTCTTTTCTCAAGCTTTCTTACAGCTGATTCATATGCAGAATCTATTTTCTCCTTTATTTCCACTGTTAACTTATCCTTGCCTGGGATAGGCATTCTGATCCACCCTTATCGCGTCCTTACTTATAGTCATGAAAGCAGTGTAATAATAAATATGCCCCGAAAGACAAATCAAACCGTACTAGCGGTGTGTAACAGTGCTAGATGCATTTGTAATCGGCAACGAGTGCCCTGAAGCTACTAATTGCGATACAAAAAGAGGAGAATGCCGTCTGCCTAATGGTAATAGAATGGAATTACAGGTTATTTACAGTGTTAGTGATGTAGAAAATTTGAATATTCAGGGACCTACTGTCCTGTATTTTCCTGATAATAGAATTGCATATAATGCCAAAAGGAAAACGGGCTCTATGATCCTTGAGTTATTGAATGATAAGCTTGAAGGGTACCGGGATATTATAATTACAGGCCTCCATGTAATAGCCAGTTGGGAGTTCAATATATTAGCTGAAAAGGATTGGGGGTACATATACCTACCTATAGATGCTTCTATAAACGGTGACTTTATTCCTTTATATGAGTTGGATGAGATAGGGGTTAGGATAGCATTAGGCAGCGGCTTTTTTGATGGTAAATTCGGTGTTTGCGATTTCCCCACCGTAGTATGGTCTGCATTCCTAAATCAGTATAATCTATTGAGGGAAGAGAAAGCCATTACAGGGGTATGGAGAGCTGCTATTGGTGGATGGAGAGTTTATCGTTTGAAGGAACCTGAGGGGATCAAGGACTTATTTGATCTGAATCCTGGAGAGGCTTTAAAACACATATACAAGTTCTCCAGGAAGAAGCCTTAGAAGAGCCCTGGCATACAGTGTTTTTTGTAGATTTGTAGAGGAAAAATTAGTTAAGAATACGTTTAGACTCTCATACCCATAGCTTGCCTCAATAGAGTCCTTACTATTGTGAGTCTCTGAATCTCGTTAGTACCTTCATATATAGTTGTTATAACAGCATCTCTGAGATATCTCTCAATGCCCATTTCCCAGTCTGCTCCATAACCACCATGCACCTGTATCGACTGTCTCGCTATCCATTCTGCGGCTTCCGTTGCGAAGGCTTTTGCTAGGCTACTTGCAATTATGAACTCGCTTCTACCCTGGTCTGCTAGTGTTGCCGCCCATAATGTAAGTAATCTACTTGCCTCAACTTTCATATACATATCAGCTAGTTTGAATTGAATTGCCTGATGGTTTATAAGTGGCTGGCCGAATGTTTCTCTTTGTAAAGCATAATTCAATGCCTTCTCAAAGGCTGCCTGGCCTATACCTACTGCTTGTGCCGCTATTCCTATACGGGTATGATCATAGGTTGTTACTACAATCTTGAACCCCATACCCTCTTGTCCGACTAGGTTCTCCGCTGGTACTTTAACATCCTCTAAGATAACCTCGTTCGGTTGTTCGCCCCTCATACCTATGACATTGAACTTCTGTCCAACCTTTACACCGGGCCAATCTTTTTCTACAATAAAAACGCTTATACCCTGCCATCTCTTTTCTCCAGGCGGGCTTGTCCTAGCAGATACTACAAGATAGTCGGCTTCTTCTGCTCCACTTATGAATATTTTCCGGCCATTCAATATGTAATGATCATTCTCCTTCCTAGCCTTAGACTGTATGCCAGCTACATCACTACCGGCTCCGGGTTCTGTATTTGCGTGGGCACCTTTCTTCTCTCCTTTAGCTATAGGTGTAACGTACTTCTTTTTCTGATCCTCGTTCCCGAACATGAGTATCGGTATTGCATACAGTGAATTCACGCCAAGGTAAACAGCTAGACTAGGTATACCTCTAGCGAGCTCCTCTGTAAGAATAGCTGTAAGAACTTGTCCTCCGCCTTGACCTCCATATTTTTCAGGTATACCTACACCGAAGAGGCCTAAATCTTTCATTCCCTGATTAATCTCCTCGGGTATTCGGTTCTCCTTTTCTACCTGTTGCCACCTAGGGATAACAGTGTTCTCCACAAATTCTCTAACTGCTTTTCTGAAAAGTTCATGCTCTTCATTTACCTCTATCTTGAAGTCTTCTATGCTTTGAAATGGAAATACCATTTAATCTTCGCACCTCCATAGTTGTTCAAGAGCGAAAAAGTGGATGTAAGTGGTTTAAAAAGAGATTATAATCTTATTCTTCTTCTATGGGTACAAATTCGTAGGTATAGTATCCTTCCGGTTCTCTTTTAACGATCTCTAGTTTAACCGGCATTCCCACACAGAGTTTCTTGGGATCAGTTTCTCTTACCCATGCTGTTATTTGAACACCGTTCTTAAGTTTCACTACTCCAACCGTATAATCGGGGTAGTGGCCGAAGCTATATGGTCTTGTTGTGATTATTGTATAGGTGACGAGTTCCCCCTCTTTCGGCAGTTCAACCCATTCCATTTCACTAGTCTTGCAATATGGGCAATCTACTTGTGGTGGGAAGTATATTCTACCGCATTTTTTACACCTAGTCGCCAGTAACTTACCTTGAGCTAGGCCTTCATGGAAGAACTTCTTCGTTTTCTCGACACTTATTAGGAACTTTAGTGTTATTTCCCTCTGATCATACCATAACTGTGCACCACTTTTTGGTTCAGGTATTATAGGTACCCCTACTGCTTTCTTCATCTCATTGGCAAATGACTCCATTTGCTTGAGGAACATATCCGCCTGTTCTTTTTGACTGGGCATTATGATCACCTCCTAGGCTTGGATAGGCTGTATAGTGTGACATAGGCATAATGGCCTGTTCCACCTATATTGTGGGCTAATGCACGGCCAACCTTGATATCTGCTTGTCTTTCCTTCTCTACACGACCCTGTAATTGCCTAGATAAGTCGACAGCCATGCTAATACCTGTGGCTCCTAGTGGGTGTCCTTTAGCTTTTAATCCTCCTGAGAGGTTTACAGGTATCTTCCCGCCTTTATAGGTCTCCTGGTCCCTGATTAATTTGTATCCCTCTCCTCTCTTAGCGAATCCCAGATCTTCGTATGCTAGTATTTCCGCTATTGTGAAGCAGTCGTGTACTTCGGCAACATCCACATGCTTGACTATGTCGTCCCTGGATAATCCTGCTTTCTTATATGCCCTATCAGCAGCTAATGTACCCGCTTCCAAGTGGAGGAAATCGTCTCTTCTCGATAGGTTGCTTGTACCACTGCTTACCCCTATGCTTTCTATCCAGACAGGACTATCCGTGAGTTTTTTAGCTACCTCTTCACTAGCCAGAACTACTGCTGCTGCTCCATCGGTTATTGGACTGCAGTCATATAGCTTTAGGGGCCATGCTATATATCTGCTTTTCATACATTTCTCGACTGTTATAGGAATTGGGAAGTGGGCCTTTGGGTTTAGACTCGCATAGTAATGGTTTTTGACTGCTACTTTACACAAGTCTTCTTCAGTGGCACCATGCTTTGCCATATATGCTGTAGCGTAAAGCGCATAGTATCCTGGGAATGTGAGTCCAAAGTTCTGGAATTCCCAGAAGAAGTTACCTGCTCTCCCTATGAACTCTATTACAGTGGGGGTGGGGCTTTCATTCATTTTCTCTAGTCCTATAGCCATTGCTATATCTGCTTCTCCGCTTGCTATTGCATCATGTGCTGCTTTTATAGCAGCACTGCCAGAAGAACATGCTGCTTCGACTCTATAGAGCCCTGCACCTGTTAACCCTGCATACTCTAGGGATACGACTGATGCTAGTCCTTCGCTACTCCATCCGCCTACATTCGAAAAACTTACAAATTCAACATCTTTTTGCTCTATTCCAGCTTCATCGATTGCTTGTTTTATTGCTTCCCATGCAAGTTCTGGCATGTTTACGTCATGCCTGTTTCCGAATTTGGAGTGTCCTGTTCCAACTATTGCAACATTTCTAGTCAAGACTGTTACAGCACCTCCTAATGGAGCTAATTCGATTTAACCCTCTTTTATTTTGGTTCGCATGGATATAGTGTAAGAGCCGGTTTTATAAGGATAAGTAATTCTTTTTCGCATAATTTTAGTATAGATATGGAAAGTAGTTTACTTCTTTACATCATACACTAAGTGAACTTCGTTACCACACTCGCATCTTTCTATTTTTCTCAGCAACAATTCCGCCCTCTCTACATAACCATCGAACCCGTCCCCAGAGACCAGGCAAACCCTATTACCACCGAATACGTACGGTGATATAGTAACGCGCAGCTCATCTACCAAGCGGAGCTTGAATAATGTCCAGTTTAGGTATCCACCCCCTTCGACTAGCACGGTTCTAATTCCATTCATATAAAGCCTGCTCAAAGCATCCTCGAGATCTAGGATGTCATCGAATTTATAGGGGACTCCTATCACTTCTATACCTGGATATTTCTTTAAAGCCTCTACCACGTTACCCTTGAATGTGATGATGAAGGTTTTCGGAGGTTGACGATATACTTTAGCTCTGCTTGGTGTTTTAAGAAGAGCATCCACAACTATCCGCGTGGGCTGTTTCCCCGAGACGTGCCTAAGCGTTAACTGCGGATCATCCACTAGCACAGTGTTAGCTCCCACCATTACTGCGTCATGGGAAGACCGGAGCCTGTGGAGTCTTTCAAGGTCATGTATACATGAGAGTTTCGAGTATCCTGTTTTGCTAGCTATTTTCCCATCAACTGTCATCGTAGAGAATATCGTGACCCTGGGGAGCATTTTCCGTTCCATTATCAACATCCATTGTTAGTGTTGCTGGTTAAACATAGATATATATGAGGATCCCATCGACCTTTGTATTTGGTATAAAAGAGGTAGGTAATAGGTTGCCAGAAGCCTTCAACTTAATAATAACTCATCTGCCTACGTATCGTAATTACATCGTAGCGAGGCGGCAGGTACTAGACTTGTTAAATAGGCCTATTATTGTCGACGTACAACCTAACGTAATGTTTCTTAGAGTCGATGAGTCGGATAAGGCTGTAGAGAGTTTTAGGAGGGCATTAGTTGATAAGGATACCCCTATACTTAGGGTAATCCCTGTTGACAAGGTTGTAGAGCCTTATGTGGAAGAGGTAAGTGAATGGGTTAAACGGGTTTTCTATGAGAAATGCAGTAATAAGAGTAGCTTTGCCATAAGGATGGACGGGCATCTCTATAGTAGGGACCCGGAAAAAGTGAAGGGGTGGCTTCCTAGGGATGAAGCCATTAAAATAATAGCGTCAGAAATAAACAATCCAGTAAACTTATCAGACCCTCAATGTCTTGTATACATTAAGATAGTTCAGCTATACGGTTATACAGAGCTTGCGAGCTTGACTATAGGTCCTCCTAGCAGAATATTATCTATACCTAAAATGAAGGGATATTAAAATGGGAAGGTTGTTCGGAACAGCAGGCATTCGCGGTAGATACCTAGATAAAGTTCATCCAGAACTAGCTTATAGACTAGGTTTAGCTGTAGCATTCTATATTGGAGGCTTGGGTACCGCGACAGTCGGCCATGACGTTCGAACTACTAGTCCCCTGCTCTCCCAGCTTGCCGCGGCTGGACTAATGGCTGGTGGGGTTGACGCTATATATCTAGAAATGGTTCCTACACCCGTGCTAGCTTACAGTGTACCGCACACGGACAGTAAGTCAGGTATAATGGTGACAGCCAGCCATAATCCTCCACCTGACAATGGGTTAAAGGTTTTCGATGAAAAGGGAATGGAGTACACGGAGAGTATGGAGAGAGACTTGGAAGCACTTATCGGTGTACCCGAATCTTCACGTTTACATGCAAACTGGGATAGAGTCGGGAGAATGGTTCTTGGTACCGAAGTTCAGTCTAGGTATATGAGGGATATAGTTGAGAGACTGGAAGTAGGGGACTTCAAGAGGAAACCCCGGATAGCTATTGATTGTGCTAATGGTGCAGCTAGCAATGTTACACCTAAAATCCTCCGTTATTTGAATGCTGATGTTATATCGATTAACTGCCATCCCGATGGGACTTTTCCGGGTAGAACGCCGGAGCCTAGGGACGATGTTCTTAAACCTTATTCCGAGAGCGTGCAGAACCTTAACGTGGAAGCGCTACTAGCACATGACGGGGATGCTGACAGACTAGCAGTTGTCATTCCTAGCTACGGATTCGTAAAGCAGGATCTTCTCATAGCCTTATTCGCTAAAGAAAAGCTAAAGGATAGGAATGGTACCTTGGTAATATCCGTAGACGTAGGGCTAGAGGTAGAGGAAATAGCTGAATCTATGGGTGGAAGAATTGTAAGGGCTAAGCTCGGTAAAGTCCACGAAAAACTGAGGGATATACCCGGTGCTTTATTAGGAGCTGAACCTTGGAAACTTATCGACCCTGAATGGGGGCTCTGGGTTGACGGTATTTACGAAGCCGCGTTGATTGCCAGAATTCTATCATCTACCAGCAAGAGTCTTAGGGAACTCTTCGAAGAACTTCCATTTTATCCTAGTATACGGGTTTCATTTTCCCTTCAAGGAGACGAGGAGAAGGAGAGGTTATACGGTGTTCTAAGAGAACGAATACTAGATGTCCTGGGAAAAGGTAATGTAAGTATCTCAGAGCTTGATGGTATTAGGCTCAGATGGGATAATGAGAAATGGATATTACTAAGGAGAAGCGGTACTGAAAGCAAGATTAGGCTATATATGCAAGCGAAGAATAAAAACGACCTCATGGAACTTTTCAAGACCTCGAAGGACTTAGTTATTTCCACAGCCAGAGATTTAAGTATAACAATAACAGGACTCCAAGAGCACTTCGGGTTAGAAAGAATTTAAAAAACCCTTTATCTCTTATTACCTACTTCGACCCCCCATCCTTACCTTTCATACCGTACCTTGATAATATATCGTAGAGCCGTTTTGGTTGTTTGGTATATAACCTTATTTTAATTATATTCTTGTCTTTGTATTGCACCACTTCTACAAATTTCCTTTTCTCATTTAGATTTATCTCAACATTATCTTCGAACGGGAACGGTATGGGCTGCGGCCCCAAGAGTCCACCCACCAGGATACCTTTTTCTGTCACCGTGTATGAAGTAGGCATATTATATGACACCATATGACCTGTCTTCCCCATCATATACCATCGTGAACCCCATGTTATTGCAAAGCTTCCTTCGAAGTACACGAGGAACGCGATGAAATATGCTATTGAGTGAGAGTTAACGTAAGGCGTTAGACTGTCACCTATGGCGGGGACATATTTCCATAGAAGGAAAAAGTATACCATGACTATCAGGCTTGGTATCATCATTACTTTCATAGCGTTCATTTGCTCAGCCATATCCTTGGATATTTCCTTATCCTCCATCATTATGTCGCGTGCATTTTTCTCTTCAATGAACTTCTTAGAGGATTGCATTTCTTCTGGAGAAACCTTTCCTTTACCTGCCCGAGACTTATTCAGTTTTGCCATAGCCACAAAGTATACTATAAAGAACAAGGCAATAATGTAACCATAGTAGTGCCTGAAGAATGCGGCTGCTAAGCTGAATACTATTATTGATACTTGAGAAAGCATCGCTTGCTTCCAGCCATATTGTACCATCGACACCTACTATACACCCTCTAATCATAGACAGAGTTACTAGTAGTCTATAAATACTGTTCACAAAAACCTAGAACACGAGAATCTAGATACTATAGACCGCCTATCGACTCTCTTTATTATTCCAGCATATTTATTCTCAGCTCTTAATAACCCTGTCGATACTCCATCTGCTAGAACACCATGAATAGGTTTACCTTCCTCTATCAAAGGAGGATCCAACCCTATCGAAACATACGGGTTTAAAAATAATCCTTTAAGCACCCATAGATCAAACTCCCTTGACTTAATGCCCTGGCTTCTCCCTATGAAGTACAGGATAGACGCATCTATCCATGGATCAGGGGTAGACCAAGCAGCATTATCCGATCCTATCATTATCCTTACATTACTATCAAAAAATGCTCTTACCGGGGGAATCCCAGTAGAGTGGAACAACACACTCCTCGGGCAGATCGACACTGGAATATTCCTTTCATTGAGAATAGCCATATCGCCTTCGCTTAAATATGTGCCGTGAACTATAAATGCAGGTTTCAAGTAACTTAAAAGCAGCTCGAAATCTCCTTGCCTTCTCGCTTCTCTTGTTTCAGCTATATGCGCAGAGACTATAATGTCCTTTTGAACAGATAGCTTGGCTATATCTTTTAGAGTTTCCTCCGAATAGTATAATGGAGAAGGTAAGCCAAAACCATCACATTTGCTTATTAAACTAGATAAATAACTGTGATCATCTATGTTCCCGTTTGGTCTGCCTAGTATTTTTAGTGTGCCTTTAAACTTAGATGAGAGCAAGGCTTTCCTTGCAATCATGCATCCATCTATTCCTTCTTCCCTGTAATCCATTATCAACAGCGTTCCTGTGGTTTCTGCGTAGTTTAATGCTTCTACATACCCGCTGGTTTTCGACGTTACACTCGTTCCTTTGAGGTGGACATGTTTCAATCCGTTTGGAGGTGCAACCAGTTCTTCAAGGCTGAGATCAGTTCCATATTCTGGTATTATCCAGTCAGCCAGATGTGTATGGGAATTCGCAGGTGAAGGTAATAAAATGTAGCTTGAAGCATTCTTTGTTTCTAGAGGACACGAAGAGTGGGTTTCTATGCCTTCAAGTATGCAGTCGCTGTTAAAGGACAGGCATACATCGCTTTTGAATTCCAGCTGTTCTCCATACAGAATCCCGCCTAGCCTAAAATATAACACTGGAGTTCACTCCGAGGAGAATAAAGAGGATATAGTAGAGAAATAAAAAGAAGTATGGATTACTCTTTCCCTAAGCCAGCGTTTATCATCTTCCTTAGGTTCGCTGTGTCGAACACGTTCCCCGTTATCTTCATTTTCCCCGTCATGAAGGCTTTCATAGCATCAAGCTCTCCTTTCAAGACTTGATCTAGAACCTGCCTAGACATCTTGAGAGTTGCAATTGGGCTTGAGTGCCTTCCTTCAACTATCTTTAATTCCCCACCACTTATCTCAATGTAGAACTGATCTCCTTCCTCCGTCTCAAACTGGTAAACCTTGTTCCAGCTGGCTATTTCAGGTACTTTCGCTTTTGCCTTCTCGAATGCCTCAGTTATTAACTTCTGATACTCTTCTAATGCCATGAGGATCACCTCTTTTCAATTAATTCATTATATGATTGTTTGATTATAAACTAATTATATTTGAACTTGGTAAATCTGGGGGTAAAATCAAAAGATTATGCCTTTGTAGGCTTCCTTGTATATTGGACTATTCTTTATTATCTTCCAGTATTTCGATCTATTGTATTTTACTCCTGGACCTATTCCACCCTGCTTCAGTTGCTCCTCATATTCTTCACCAGAGATCTTATATTGCTCTTGAATGTAGTCCCTATACAGTTCTGGGACAACATTGAATGCACAGAATGGCACTATTCTCCCGTCAGGCATTAAGTAGTGTATATTGCAACGCCTAACCCTTGTTACATCGTAGTTGTATGGGTCCATGAAATGCATCATACCAAGGAACATCATATTATAATGTAACTCTCCGAGGGCATCATAGTTCCGTTTTACAAATATGTTATATAATAGCTTGGTGAAGCTTAGTCCTTTAGGTAGTTTTTCTGAATCAACAAACTTTCTAAGGTCAACCATCATTCTTATGGCTTTGATTTTCTTCAGGCTTGCCTTCTCCATTTCAATTCTTTTCTCATCAAGGTATTCAATAAAAGCGTCAACATCAAAGAAGCTTGTTATAGGAATGTATTTGACTGGTATTCCTTCACTGTCTCTTTCGACAAATATATATGTACCAGCTCCGCACATAGGATGGTTGGCCATGCAAAACTGCTCAGTGCCAGTCATAGCTTCTACAAACTTGGAAAACTTAGCGGCTACTGGTATCGGGAACCACGCCTCTCTAGGGATCTGGCCTTCTGTTTGCTTTTCAATGTTTATTATGGCATCGGCAATAGTTATTCTCAGTTTCTCCCTTTCATGTTTTTTCATTTGGCCAGTCAATGAAACAGGTTGGAAGTTAACGCTTCTCACAATATCTATGTGTTTACCTGCGAACTTAATGATGTCACCCATCTCGTGATCGTTTACCCCTTTTATGAGTGTCGGGACTAGGACGACACTAGTCATACTTGCCTTTCTAAACACTTCGAAAACAAAAGGAACTTCCCAGTGGTTTTTCCAGTTAGTTTTAGGTGTCACACCATCGAAACTCATGTATACCGTGTTCACTCCTGCCAATCTTAGTTGCCTAGTATATTCTATAGCTTTAACAGGATTCTGGAAATACATTTCCGCAAATCTGATAACGTTGGTGTTCAATTGTACGTGTCTAACACCCTCCTCTTTTAGGAGCTTGACTATTTCAACGAGGTCATCCCTCATAGTGGGTTCTCCACCGGTTATTTGAACAGCCATAGTGACTCCTTGTCTTTTGTAACGCTTGATCATATAGCGTATCTGATCTAATGTAGGTTCGTAAATGTATCCTGCTTTTTCCGCGTAGAAAAAGCAATACCAGCAACTTAGATTGCATTTATTCGTGACCACTAAGTTGGCTAAGGCGGTGTGATTTTCATGCATCGCGCATAATCCACAGGAGAATGGGCAGGGTGCTCCTACTCCTACGTATGGTTTCTTAACGCCTTTACCAGTCTCTTCATACTTCATGAATCTCCTGTATAACTGCGCGTCTCCAAAGTAAAGCTCTTCTGTTTCACCATGCTCGGGGCATATTTTCCTAATATACACCTTTCCATTTCTTTCAAAGACTCTTGCGGGGAGAAGTCTATAACATATAGGACATATGCTTGTTGTTATGTTAAGATGCTTTTCACCTTCCCTGAGAGGAGGCACTGGACCGCCAAGCTTTATTTTTCTTCCTGCTATCTCAACATAGGCCCCCCCGTTTTCTACCTTCACATTACTTGGAGGCGGTAATATTTTCTCAGTGTTAACTTCCATTTATTTCACCCCACCAACCATCTGAATTCATCACTATATATAGGTGTTTACCCTTTTACCCGGATAAAGGGTAAAAAACGATACACAGATTATATTATCCATATATACCACCTGGAATGCTGGGTGAATGATTTGGATGAAAAACTGCTTAAGCTTGCCGAGAAACTCCGAGAAAGAGCTGATTTCCTCGAGCTAAAACTAAAGGATCCCATAGTAGAAGTTAACAGGCATAATATCGACGAAATAGTGGAAAACAATAAAGCAGTATTCCTATTTTTCACAGCTGACTGGTGCGGGCCATGCATATCATACCTATCTACCTACAGGGACTTAGCTATCGAACTGGCTAAGCCAAAACTGGTTTTCGCCAAGGTTGACGTTGATAAAAGCGCTGATATAGCTGACAGATACCTAATAGATCATATACCAAGTATAGCAATAATAGTTAACTCCAAGCATGTAGACACACTAATCGGCAGTATGGCCAAAGAAAAACTAAAAGAGAAACTATCATCTTATATTGATCTAGCATCTTCATGAGTGGTGTTCCACTTAATGGAATACCTATACAACCTCTTCTGGTCCGCTATTAGAGGAGAATCATTAAAAGAATTCGAGGAATTCACTAGAGAGATAAAAGGAAATTTCCATTTATACGAGAGACCCGGCTTATTACCTGTTAATACCGGTTCGAGCCTAACAAAAATACCTATACAATACAGGTTTATTGCCTTCCTAGAGGAATTATTATCGGCACTGTTAATAGAACTGATATCACTCGAATACGTAGTACCCGGTGAATGCGGTAACCTTGAAAGGTTTATCCGAGAAAGAATAGAACTGGCAAATAACTTACTACGTGATCTCAGCCAAGAAACTGCAGAATACAACTTGAAACCCCAGGAAACCATGAAAGCTAAACTATTACTCGACTCCTATCGTTTAATGGGAAATGGTATACTGGAACTATGTAGTTTACACTAATTCCTATGAAATAAATAAGGTAATACTATATAGAAATGAAAACGTATAATGCCGCCGAGAAATTACCTAGATGGCTCCTTTATAAAACTATTAAACTCAACATACCTTTAGGGTTAGCATCTCGTTATACCAATAGAACAGTATTATAAACAAAGGGGGAGTAGATGTGGTTTATATGAAAGCAGTAGGAATTATAACTCTGGCAATGGTAGCGTTAACTTTTGGTACTGTTACAGCCTTTAATAGCAGGTATCAACCCATTAACGGAGTAACCTCGTCTTTCGATGATAGCTCTGATGGATTAAAACTGGTAACCGTTTATGTTTTCTCAAATGAAACTGCTATGGAAATGAAAAGCCTTAAATTAACGCGGAATGCTGTTCCGAGCATTGTTGTCCTGAAAAATACGAAGCTGCAAGACGTAAACCCAGGTGATGTTTTAGTCGTAAACCTAGATGATTTACAGTTCGGATTTAATGGGAAAATTCTGTCTAGTTTAGAGGAGAAATTCCTGCATAAGAAAGGAGTACTCATCTTTTACTCAGAAAAAGGCATAAAAGCGGACAAGTTACATGAAATATTAGATAATTTATCATTAACTAAGTCCAAGTATAATATAAACACCGATGGAAAAGCATTATACTATGTATTCTCCCTCCAAATGGTAGGGGAAAACGGGCAAACTCCATTATACTATAGTTTATATGCGGATTCTTCAACCAAAGTAGAAGCTTCCGATATATACAATTTCATTAGATCCATAGTTCAAATTTATGAGTCTAAATAACTCTTAATCATGCACCGGTGTCACAACAGGATTTTACTGACCACAGTCACTATGATTTCTATGTAACATATTTTAGCTCTAGATTAACGCCAACAATACATTATACCAGGCGATATGTGAGGGGATAATATTGGATTTAGCATCATGGCGATTGCTGGCAAAAACTATTAATAAAGCAGATATAGTTGTTGAAGTGCTGGACATAAGGGATCCATTAGCTACTCACAGCAATAGATTAGAAGAGATGGCCGGCGCGCTCGGTAAAAAGTTGATCATAGCTCTAAACAAGAGTGACCTAGTCCCAAGGGAAATAGCTGAGGAATGGGTTTACCAGTTCAGAAAAGCTGGGTATGAAGCTTTCTATATGTCAGCAACTAGAAGGCTAGGAACACGGCGACTCAGAGGTTTCATAAAATCTATAGCGGAAACAACCCCGTTCACTGTAGCTGTAGTCGGGTATCCTAAGACAGGTAAGTCAAGCATAATAAACGCGTTAAAAGCTAAGCATAGTGCAATGACTAGCCCAATCCCGGGGAGCCATGGATACACGCGGCATGTCCAATTATACAAAATCGAACCAGGTTTCTATTTCCTAGACACCCCTGGAGTTATACCCATTGAAGGAGGATGGCCAGACTCGATAATAAGAGGTAAAAGCCCGGAAGAATTACAAGATCCTGTGCCACCTGCAATAGCTTTAATTGAAAAAATCCTAAACTACAACCCGGACGCATTCATTGATGCTTATGGAATAACAGTCAAAGACCCGTTGAAAATCATGGAAACACTTGCATTAAACCGTGGATGGAAATACAAACTCAGCGGTGAACCTTTAATAGAAGAAGCAGCCAGAACAATAATAAGGGATTACCATAAAGCAAAGATACTGTTTTACATATCCCCGTCTCCAGTCGATTTTAGATACAAGGCTGGGAGAAGGGAATAACCTTGCAATACGAGTTGTATGGGAATGGTCTTCTAGTGCCGATTCTAATGTTATTCATAGTGCTGGACCCAATAGGAAATAGCCCGTATTTCTTTATACTTACCAAAAACTATTCAAGTCAAATACGCCGTCATATAATATCTATGAGTATTCTAGTGGCAGCTTTTATAATGCTCTTCTTCGCTATACTAGGAGATATAATTTTCGATATTCTAGACGTTACAGTAGATGATTTTAGGATAGCCGCCGGAATAATTCTTCTAATCTACTTCATAGCAATTCTACTAGAAATAGACCTTGGGCCTAAACAATCGTCAAATGAAAACATAGCCATAGTCCCCTTAGCAATGCCATTACTAGCAGGACCTGCTGCTATATCAACAGTTATCTATATAAAATATATGTGGGGACTAGAGTTCGCCCTCATAAGTACTATCGTAAATCTAGTTATAGCATACCCTATACTGTTAGCAGGAGATAGCCTGTTCAAGTATATGGGTAAAAATGGTAGCTTAGTATTCGAAAAATTAATGGCAATGATAATGGCAGCCTTCGCCGTATCAATGATCAGGGAAGGGTTACACTTAAATCCATCGTAGGGATAAAAAATGGGTCGTTTTTATAGCATAGATAGGGAAATAACCGTTAAGCCGGGTAAAATACCTGTAACTCTAACGCCCTCTGTGATTTTCTTCGGCGAACTTCATGAAAACAAGGATGTAGTTGAAGGAGAATTATCTATTCTCAGGAGCTTACACGAGCTCTCCAATAAGAAAAAACTCAAATTAGTTATAGGAATGGAGCATTTTAATGTCAACCAACAAAAGATACTTGATATGTTCCTTGGCGGCAGAATTTCATGGGAATCGTTTGTAGATAAATACTCCAAAGGACCAGAGGGATTCAACTTAGATTACTATAAACCTGTCCTCCTATACGCTAAAAAACACGAGTTACCCGTCAAAGGGCTAATGCCTCCTAGGGATGAAGCCAAGAGAATTGTTAGGGAAGGACTGAAACCCTGTTTACTGGAGAAATATGGGTTAAAAGCCAGCGATATCAAGACTTATCCCAGGGAGTATTATAAACGGTTCGCTCAGCTCATCCCCCAAGAAGGACCTATGTCAGTTTTTGGCGTGGAATCCCTCGTCCTTGCACAAAGCTATAAAGATGAGGTTATGTCGCTTTCCATCGCAGAAGAGCTGAATTCCGGGATTGATTTAGTTTACGCAATTATGGGATCAGGGCATTGCGAGCATATAGGTACAGTTCCAGATAGAGTGGGGAAGTATTTCCAGTATCCATTTAGGAAGCTAATTATAACTACAAGAGAGATTACCTGGGGAGAATTGCCTCTTGCTCTAGTTAGAACCATGAAAAATGACATGTTTATAATAGCGGATTATGTGTACATTATCTAAAAACCATTACCTATAATATTACACTATACTGAATGTTTATATTGGGGGCC
>WALV01000035.1 GCA_015522645.1 Candidatus Tiamatella sp. | reverse complement strand
TCATATCCCAGTGTATAGCACTCTTATTAGTGGATCCTGTTTCGGGGTAACCGTTTCCTAGTGCCATGTGTATTGTTCCACCTATCTTCTCGTCAAATAATATCTCCTTGGTCTGCCTCTGAACATCATAGTTCAAACCAAAAGCAATCTCCCCCAGCCTCTTAGCACCTTCATCTAAGTTAACCATCTTATCTAAGAAGTCACTACCCTTAGATGCAGAATACTCTACTAGTAAGCCATTCTTGAAGCAAAGCTTTACGCTCTCCACTTCAACACCACTATACACCTGGGGCATATCGAATTCAACACACCCATTCACTCCATCCTCACGGGGACCGGTGAATACTTCTCCTCCAGGCATGTTCTCATGGCCATTGTCACTTATCCAAGTCCTACCGCCTACTCTGACAGTCAAATCTATACCTGGCCCCTCGAACCTCAGCTCTTCAGCCTTGGATAGTATCTCCCTGATCACTCTCTCCTGCTTCTCCGCCTGTTCACTCCACGCCTTTACAGGATCCTCTATGTGAAGCTTGAGTGCACGGTAGACGAATTCCTCGAACTCGAGCGGTCTCATACTAGCCTCCTGAGCCAAAGCTAGAGTCGGATAAGGAGCTACTGTCCACTTCCTCTCCCCACGCGCGGCTTGTTCGAGGAACTTCTGGAATAACGGGGCCATAGCTTGCCTGGCAGTAGCCATCTTCCTCGGGTCGATGCCTATCAGCGGTTTTGTGTGAATACTGGAGAGCAGGTTTATCGATGCATTATACTTCTCGTAAATAGTCTCTACAACTGGGGATACATGCTTGAGCTGTTCTTCATTGGCTTCTAAATAGAAGACCTCGGATAAAAGATCGTCTCTATAAAGCGGTGTGGGATACGCCTTTCTCCTTAACACCTCCCGGTAAATCTCTCTTACTAGTGGTGCTGCTGAGAGTTCGGCAGATATAACTACCTCCATGCCCTCCTCTACACCTATACTATAGTCTACCAGGAGGGCGGCATACTTAGGTAAGACAGCTTGGAATCCAGGGCTCGGATACATTTAGATACACCTCATTCTATAATGGGTATAGGGTCGGGTATATATAGGAGATAACGTTACCTCCAAAGGCTCTGGTGGCCATAGTGGCGATAGGTTTAGTGGAGTTGATAGGTATAACGGGGATGCTGCTAATAGTTCTAGGGTGGATTATAAGTATCCCAGACATACCCCCGTTAAAACTTAGTGTCTTATATATGCTTGGAAGTATATTCCTAGTAGTATATAGCTACCTGGTAAATGACATACTTTTCCTAGTACTCAACATAGGAGCATCAACGGTATCAGGCTACAATGCATTAAGAGCATTACAAGCATGCAAATAGAATAAAAGAAACTAAGCTGAAACAAGATAATGGGATGAAGATACGACGGTCGAGTGAGCCCCGATGGGGAAAGTGGGCAGTGATCACGAATCTCCTAACCGACCTCTTCCCTATAGTAATTCGATGCCGTTCCGACAGGAAAAGTATTTGAGCTAACATAATGGATCAAGGGAAATTAGAGGTTGAAGGAGGATACATACGTTCCTACGGTTCATCATAAAAGGTTTCATAGCTATAGTTGCTATTGTTAATTAATCTCACTAAATCTTGATAGCTAATATTAAACGTTATATTCGAAGGTATTGATAACAATACAATGAATCCTATCGAGCCCAGGAGACCCTTCATCAGGATCCCCTTATCATTATTAATGAATTTATTATTAATATAATTACCCTTCTAATGTTTTGATCTAAAACAAAAAGTTTTTAGAAAAAACTAAAGAATTTACTGTCCTTTGAATTTGGGTTTCCGTTTCTCCATAAAAGCAGTTACTCCCTCAATAACATCGTCTGTGCTGAATAGTAGCCCGAAGAGGCTCGCCTCGTAGGGTAGGCTTGCCCATATAGGTGATTCCGTCCCGAAATTAATCGCATACTTAGCTGCTAGTAACGCCAGCGGCGGTTTCTCCGCTAGTTTGAGTGCTAGTGCTCTAGCTTCTTGCTCTAACTGCTCTGGTGGTACAACCTTATCCACCAATCCTAGTTTGAGCGCTTCCTTAGCATCAACCATGTCTCCCGTAAATATTATTTCCTTGGCTTTGCTCTTGGTGGTTAGCCTTGGCATTCTCTGGGTTCCTCCTCCGCCAGGTATGATTCCAAGGTTTATCTCCGGCTGGCCTATCATTACTCCCTCAGCTGCGATCCTAATGTCTCCGCTCATAGCTATCTCCATTCCGCCTCCGAGAGTGAAACCGTTGAGTGCAACGATTATTGGCTTGGGGAAGTACTCCATCTTGAGTGTGATTTCGTGGAATTTCTTACTGAATATCATTGCTTTGAACGGTGTCAGCCCCATGAAGGCGGTTACGTCTGCTCCCGCACTGAATGCTCTACCTGTCCCCGTCAATACGACTACTCTTACCTTGTCATCTTCTTCTAACTCGTCTAACGTCTCGTATAGCTCCTTCAATAACTCCGGGCTGAGAGCGTTGAGTTTCTTCGGTCTGTTAAGTACGATCCATGCGATCGGCTCTTCTATCCGTATGAGTAGCGTGTTCTTCCTCCTCTCCTCTACTTCCTTGTACTCGTAGAATCCTTTACCCGTCTTTCTACCCAGCTTTCCTTCTTCCACCATTTTCAGGAGAAGCGATTGAGGCTCGTATTCCTCGAATCCGGTTTCTTCCTTAAGTTTCTTCAGGGCCTCCACTATCTTATCTACTCCATATTCGTCGGCAAACTCGAATACCCCCTTCGGCCATCCTAGACCTAGTTTCACTGCCTTATCTATATCCTCTTTTGTAGCTACATCATTCTCGAGAAGCCATGCTGCCTCATTAACTGCAGGTGCTATTAGTTCTACAGGATCTACCTTGCCTGCCTTCTCTTTAGGTATTTCAGGCCTCACATACTTCCCGGGTGCTGGGTATGTATAGAATCCTTTTCCGCTCTTCATCCCGAACTCCTTAGCGTCAAACTTCTCCTTGAAGAGCGTACAGGGACTGATCTTGAAGCCTCTGCCTGTCATTGCTGTGAACACGTAGTAGAATACGTCTATTCCACTATAGTCTGCTAGCTCGAAGGCCCCCATCGGGAATCCCAGCTGGTATCTTACAGTCGCGTCAACCTCAATTACATCAGCTTTCCCTCTCTTCACTACCCAGCATGCCTCATTTAGGAATCTTGCCAGTATCCTATTGACTATAAAGCCTGGAACGTCCTTCTTCACTACCACTGGCTGTTTACCAAACCTCTTGGCTAAATCATATGTTACCTGAACAGTATCGTCACTCGTCTTATCTCCCTTAATTATTTCTACCAGAGGCATTAGTGGGGGCGGGTTAAAGAAGTGCATCCCAACGACCTTCTCCGGCCTCTTAGTCGCCCTTCCTATCTCTGTTATCGGTAAGCTACTAGTGTTCGATGCTAGTATTGTATGGCTTGGCGCGTGTTCGTCGGCGTAGGCGAATAGTTTCTGTTTGAGGTCTATTCTTTCAACGATTGCTTCAACCATAAAGTCAGTGTCGGCTAGGACTTTGGCGAACTCCTCAGTGAACTCGCCTTTCTCATCTAGATTGACTACTGGGGTGATTCTAGACATTACCGTCTCAACTGGATCCCTGAGAACTCCCTTCTCGTAGAGTTTTTTGAGGCTCCACTCAATTTTCTGCAAGGCATTGTCTAGGAACTCTTGTTTAATGTCCACAAGGTATACCTTGTAGCCTTTAAGGGCTGCTACCTCGGCTATGCCATGGCCCATTGTCCCGGCTCCGACAACGGTTAACTTCTTTATGTTTTCCGCAGACATTTTTTCCACCCTATATTTTAGGAATTGCATCGGACATATGGTCCGCATATAGGGAGTGTATGGTATAACGGTATATAAACCGATATAACCCGTTGAAGGTTAACTAAGGGGAAAAACTAGAGGATATCTAAATACTTGTATCCTGTTCCAGTTAGAACGATAATAGCCGGCCCCTCAATTCGTTTTCCAGCTACCTTTTTATACACGGCGTAAGCAGCCGCGCTCGACGGTTCCACTGGGAAACCCATATGCCAAAGCTCTTTCAAAGCCCTCTTAATACTTCTATCGTTAACAGCAACGGCAGTACCACCCGACTTCTCAACCGCCCTTATAGCCTCATCCTTCCTAGGCGGATCCTCATAGACGAGGGCGTCAGCTAGCTTTGACTCACCTTTCTCCACCGTGCCTCCAACAGCCTCTGCCAGCCAAGGATTACTAGAGCCTTGTGCAGCTATTATCCTCGGTGTCCTATTCGCATAGTCCAGGAACCCTTTGTATATCGCATAAATAAGACCGCCCGTGCTCGCCGGTGCTATAATAGGTACTCCCACGTAACCCTTTGAAGCTATTTCATATGCTATGCTCTGAAGTCCTAGTGTGAAGAACGGGTTCCATGCGTGTGCTATATAGTAGCATTCATCGGCCATGGTTTCAGCCAGCTCAGCGGCTGCCTTCCTCGTTTTAGCCTGGATTAACTGTGCTCCAAGGCTTCTTATTATCTTCTTCTTTCCAGGAGGAGTATTTCTCGGGACAATTATCTTGGTTCTCATACTGGTATAAGCTCCATATAACGCGGCTGATATTCCAGCATTACCAGAGGAGTCCTCAACAATACAGTCGTACCCCAAGAGCTTGGCTATGTGGATATTTATACTTGTACCCCTGTCCTTAAAGCTTCCTGAGGGGTTTAGGTATTCTAGTTTAAATAATACTGTCTTACCATCTAATCGCTTTTCGACGAGTGGAGTTCTGCCCTCCCCCATAACTGAGCCAGCCTTCCAATCTAGATCCTTAACACTCAAGTTTAGAGGCGCACCGCACACAGGGCACCTGTGACGGTACATGTTCTCTATTTCCAGGCCACATTTAGGGCATTTAAGCTTCCATGATACCAATATTCACTCCCCGATGAGTGTGTTCAGTGTTAATTAGATAAAACTATTATGCGATGTGAAAAAAGAACTGATAGGAAACAAGTAGTTTTACTCCTAAGGAGCTTTCAAAACGTTCTCAATTACCTTCGCTAGATGAGGAGGCTTCGTATACCACTTATCGTACTGGTATTTCTTGCCCTTGTAGCTAATCTCTACATAGTCTCCAGTGTCCCTGATTGTCATCACTATCTCTGTACCCTGGACTATGCTGAACGAGGTGCTCCCCTTAGGAAGTATCTTTAACCCTAGCTCTTGGAGCATAGGTTTTATTGCATCCTTTACACTTACGATGTATTCTGCACTACTCAATGTTATACACCCGTATCTATACGTTCGTTCAAAGCCTTATCTCCAGGTAGTTTAAAAATATTGGGTTCCTAGTGGAAACCTAGGAGGCTTATCGTGTAACCTATCTTGACGACCCTCCGATTAACGGGGAAAGCGACGTTGTACACGGGAACCCCGCTAACCTTACAATAGCCCCTTCCTTTATGGGCATGACCATGTATCGCGGCGTTAGGCTTGTAAGTCTTCAAAAGTTCTTCCACCTTTCTACTATAAATACCGGGCCAGCCTTTCCTAGGTTCACCGATAAGCGTACAAGATGCTGAACCATAATGAGTTACTAGTAATGTAATATCATTCTCTTTTGTACTATCTTCTAAGAAGGACTTTATCTTCTCAACTCGTTCTTCATATATTTCCCATATGTTAGGGATGTACCTTGCTTGCCAATATGTAGGCCTGTCTATCGCGCCTCTACTGCCTATTATTCCCAGCTTATAACCTCTTATCTCAACATTGTATAGCTCATCATCGAGCCATTTGATGCTAGGATACTGCTTCCTATACTCGTCCTCATGCTCCATGAACTCATCGTTACCGAACACTGCCACTATCTCGGCACCGGGAAAGGCTTTCCTTGTCGCCTCCTCTGCCGGTGCTAGTGCGTTGATCATATTCCTTTCAACCATGTCGCCGGCAAAAATAACTATATCTACTTTGCTTAGACCTGTAAGCTCAAGGCTTCTCTTATACGCCTCCAGATATAGTGGGCTGTGTACATCGCTGACTGCTGCAATACCCGGAGGCGAACGCAACTATTATGCACCTAATCCTTTTACAGTTGACCCCTAGAGGCCTAGTTTCTCGGAGAGCTTAACATCTATCTCCTCTGCAAGATCTTCTATTTTATTCCTAGTGGATAATAGGAATCCTGACTCTTCGTCTGATATTCTCTGCGCCTGTTTCAGCCTTACAATAGCATATGCCAGTGCCTCATTGGCATCAGATAAAGCCAGTATGTCCCGGGGAATACCATGCGGATACTTCTTCTTCAGATACTCATAAAAGCATTCCACATGAACGTAACCATATTTCCCTAAAACAACCATCCGTTGACCCTCTATAACAGGTTCTCCGCAGAGACCGCACTTCCATGACTTATACTTCGGGGATGACACTAATATTCGCCTCTTCTTTTAAAGGAGGGTGAAGAGGTTCCATAAAGAGGTTACCCTTGGAGCAGTAGGGCGAAGACCTTTGCTGCTTTCACTAATTCATCTAAATCAACATACTCATTAGGCATATGGGGAGTATTATTCCCGGGACCGTAGGATGAGGCAGGTATCCCTTTTACAGTGTAGTACCTTAGATCCAATCCTCCCATGCAAACCGTCGGCTCTACCTTTAACCCTATCTTTGAAGCTGCTTCGGTGACCATTTTAACAGCCACAGTATCAACTGGTGTAAGCGCAGGCTCCATGGTGTGAACTATTTTCAACTCGTACTCAGCTTGTGCCTTCTCTGCTGCAAGTTCAAGGAACTCCTTCATTTGCTTCAGTGCAGACTCAACATTCTCTTCTGGGTTAATCCTCCTATCTATAGTGAAATAAACACTGCCAGGTACTTGATTGATTTTACCTTCACTCTTCATACCTACCACACCTCCTATCATAGCTGTGGCTCTTTCGGCTCCTTCCAAGTCGAACTTGTATCTGCTACTGATAAGACCTACGGAAGGCACGTAGTTCTCGAATAACCATACAGCCATCTTGGAGGCTCCCTCGAAGGCATTCACACCAAGCCATGGTGTACTAGCGTGAGCTGTTTTTCCTTTAACAATTACTTCGACCCACAATGCGCCCTTATGCCCATGCCAAATCTTGCCTGTACCACTGGGCTCAGGGATCACTACTGCCTCCGGGGTGACATCAAGGTGGTCCACTAGCCATCCTGTACCACATTCACCGCCTATTTCCTCGTCTGGAACCATGTAAAGCCTGGCCGTTCTCTTCGGCTTGACTCCCTCTTCCTTTAATGCTATAAACGCCGCAAGGACAGAGGCAAGACCTCCTTTCATGTCGACGCTTCCTCTACCATATAACTTACCGTCTTTCAATAAGGGTTTGAACGGCTCTGTTACAGTCCACCCGGGACCTCCTGGTACAACATCGTAGTGACCGTTGAAGTCCACTGGTTTTTCTTCCCCGCCCTCTAGTTTAACCTCTATAATATACCGGGGATTCCCTTTCGCCTCTTCTGGACAGTGCTCGTCAACATAGCTCTGGGGTACGTTTATGAATCTATATGTTAACTCGTAAGACTCAAGAAGGGATTTCATATTATCAACGAACTCGCCGTAGTTTTCACCTGAAGGGGAAACAGTTGGTACCCTAACCATCTCAGACAATATGTTAACTATGTCTTCTTGGAGACTGTCTATTCTGTCTAGTAAGCCCATCTAGGAAAACACCTCCGGATAGAAAAGAATAGCGTTTTCAGTATATTAATGAATGATGGAGAACAGTTCTCCTAAGTTATTAATTATTTATCAATACCAGGACCAGTACCCTCTACCGTATCCTCTACCCCATCCGGGCCCCCATCCGTATGGATAGCCCTCCACGTACAGTGCTCCTACGACTCTGCCCTCATAGACTATGTCAGCCCATACTCCCCATCTGCATGGCCTTATCCATCCAACGCTGGCTTTGGCTAGGTCTATGTCAGCCCAGAGTTCTCCTATTATTATACTGTCTTTGAGTAGAGGAATCCTCAGGCCTCCCGGATAACTGTAGGGTTCTCCTTTCCTCGCGGTTTTCAGTAGTTCCGCTGCTTTTCCCGCATATATAGTGGGATCGAAAGGTGCAGGTGGTACTGACTGTGCGGGTGGTCCCCACCATCCTCTTCCGTATCCTCTTCCTCTCCCCCATCCTCCTTTCCATGGTGCAGGCATTTTACTTCACCGGGAATTAATTATTACAGTTACACTTATATATTTTTCTGTAACATTATAATCATCTATGAGTATATCACTGTAATAAACGTATGGGGAGACATAGTTGTGGGGCGGGGGTAGAAGACGGAGAGGAGGCTGGAGAGGAAGAGGCCCATGGGGATACCAGGCATTACCCGCGAACATTGAATATATCCTTGCAGTAATATCATCAGCACAAACAGAGCCTAGAAGAACTATACTTAACGCTATAGGCGACAGAGGGGCAACTACAAACCAAATCTACCAAACACTACTGGAGAAAGACTACAATATACCAAGAACCACGCTATATTATCATCTATCAGAACTCGAGAACCTGGGGCTGATCACACATACGGGATACAAGGAATCTGGTGCGGGTGCACCAGAGAAAGTATGGGAGCTGAGGAAGAGGAAGATATGCATAGACATACTCACAGGAGAAACCTTTGACTCAGATTAAACCAAGCTCCTTACCCAACTTTTCGAAGAATTCGCCCGCTTCCCGGCGAATCACAAGGTCGGCCTCATCATCCAATGGCGTTGGAGTCGGGTTAATAATAACAACATGCCCTCCGTAATTCTTTGTTAATACAGGTAAATACGCAGCTGGATAAACCTGTAAACTAGTTCCCACGACAAGTATTAGCTTTGCATGAGAAGCCTCCTGGAGAGCCCTTCTAATAGCCTGTTCAGGCAAAGGCTCCCCGAACCAAACGACACCAGGTCTCAGGAGACTACCGCATTCAGGGCATCGTGGAGGTATCTCCTCAGGAGGGCTATCAAGCTTACTAGCGTAACTGCAACTAATACACTTCACCCTCCAGATATTACCGTGTAATTCGACAACGTCTACAGCTCCAGCTCTTTGATGCAACCCGTCAACGTTCTGTGTTATTATAGGACCAATCGTGTCTTTCTGCTGCATTTTAGCTAGCACAATGTGAGCTAGGTTAGGTTGTGCTTTAGCTATCAGCTCCATCCTCCACTTGTACCATTCCCAAACACGTTTCGGGTTACTATTGAATGCTTCCGGAGTAGCGAGCTCCTCAGGCCTATACTTATTCCACAAACCATCCCTTCCACGGAATGTTGGAATACCACTCTCAGCACTGACTCCGGCACCTGTCAAAACAACTGTATATGATGATTCCCTAATCCATTGAGCTACCATTTTAACAGCGTCTTCACCCAACGTAACAACCCATGTATTCATATCGGGTAGAGGAAAATATTGATTCTATTTTAATAAAAGGATCAACATAATACTGGTTATATTGGTGATTCAATTGGTGAATATTCGAGGCATAATTGTTCCTATGATCACACCTTTCCGAGAGGATTATACTATTGATGCGGATGGATCGAAATGGCTTGTCGAGTTCCTGGAGAATAACGGTGTCCATGGCTTATTCCCTGCTGGTAGTACTGGGGAGTTTGTTCATTTGTCTCGTGACGAGAGGGATAGTCTGGTTTCGCTGGTTGTTGGCAGTCATAAGCGTGCATTGGTATTGCCTGGCGTTTCAGCTAATTCAACCTTAGAGGCTATAGAGTTTGGGAGGAAGTATGTTGATCTAGGTGTTGACGGCGTGATTGCAACTCCACCATACTACTTTAAGCCTAGGAGGGAAGGCTTGTTCCAGCACTTTGGCAATCTCGCGGAGAAGATAGATGCACCGGTGATTATTTACAACATACCTAGCCTAACAGGTAATCTTATCACCGTAGATTTACTCCGTGATTTAATTTGGGAGTATAGTAATATTTCTGGAATTAAGATAACATACTCTGACTTCACTTATCTCAGGAGGGCTATTATAGAGTTAAAGGAAGTGAACCCGCGTTTCAGCATACTTACAGGTATTGGTGACATGTTGCTCCCCAACCTTATGGCTGGGGGTGACGGAGGTGTTGTTGCTTTAGCTAATTTCGACCCTAAACTACTCGTAGGATTATACAAAACATACGTTTCGGGCAACCTAGAGGCTTCAGTATCACTGTGGAGAAGGCTCCTAGAGCTTTCGGAGATCTATGATATTGCGGAGACACCGGTGGTTATTAAGGAGGCGTTGCATTTAGTTAGGGGTATAATTAAACCCGTGACTAGGCCTCCTCTCCTCCCATTGGATGATGCTAGGAGGAAGGCTTTAGTTGAGAAGCTTTCCCGCCTTGGGTTACTTGCGGGGGAATCTTGATTCTGAACACTCCTATCCTCCGTTCAGAAATATTCCATATATCGTCCTCATCTCCCTTTATTCCAATGACCTCTGCTTGAACCCCATGTTCCTCCAGAACGTATTTGAAGTCTAGTATCCAATCGTTTAACCCGCAGGTTTCGCAGTAGGAGCCTTCGAACTCTATTGTTAGGGTGTCCTCCTTCATTTCTAATACTATGGCAGTTGACTCCGGTGACCTATATTTATTGTATTCTTTTACAGCCTCCCTTATGGTCTGGACTAGTCCTAAATCGGCTCCATTTTCCACGTGTTTTACACCGGTAGACCGTTTTACTCTATACCCAAGAGTTTAATGGAGAGTTTTAATTATTACATACTTACTCATCCAAAGGTTTAATAGCCACAACACCCTGTGCTCTCCTGTTTTTAATAACAGGATAGAACCCTGCCTTCTCTAGTCTTGAGGCTGTTTTACCAAGTAGGTTTATCCCCCTCTTTCTCCCCGGGAGCCCTGTATAATGGAATAGTATCCCGCCAGGCTTTAGCACGCGGTAGAGATTCCTGTAGAACGAGATGCCATAGAGATCCCCGGTCGACGCTGTTAGCCTTGGAGGGTCATGTATTATCCTGTCGAAAGCGTTGTCTAGGAACTCTTTTATGACTAGGAGAATATCGCCGTGGATAACCTTAACCCTAGTGTCCTCTAGGTTTTGACTGTAAGGATTGTGTTCCGCTATCCATATAACATCAAGATCTTTTTCTACGGTTGTCACCTCTGCTCCATGTTGCAGGGATTTAACTGCAGTATACCCTAAACCCATGCAGGTGTCTAATACTTTTTGATGCCTACCAATTCTTGCAGCCTTGACCTTGATTTCCGAGTCCGTCAGAGGGTCTATTCCCCATATCCTATGCATATGTATCCCATTTATCCTCAGGGTGTATGGAACGTTTGGGCCTAGAGTTACCAGGGCTTTATAACCGCTTTCCCTCCTCTCCAAGGGGTATATGGATTTAGTATCTATGTTGTAAAAGTAGACTATTCTAGACTTCTTTATCTCCCCAACAAGGTACTTATCTAGGCAGAGTATTTGTTCTGCATACTTGTCAACATTATGTTTATCCAGTGCAATACCGTTCGCAGGATTAAAATTTATTCTATATTTCACCATTACTTAAGCCTCTGTCTCAATGTGCTTCCTAGCCTTCTCTATTATCACTGGAAATGTTATTTTGTTGTATGTAACCATTTCGTCTATCCTTGTTTTGAGGAAGCTCCGTAGCTTCCTATTGTTATATCTATGGTCTAGCAGAAAGTATACTGCCTTGTCTTCCCTGCTTCTTATTGCCCTACCCAGAGCTTGCCTGACCTTTATGGAGGCATTGATATGGTACGCGTATTCTCTCGCTTTCCGAGGCCCTATCCTCTTTGCTAGTGCATCAATATAGTCTTGGGTGTATGGAGTCGGCTGGGGATATGGGACTCCGACGATTACCACGGTTTTCAGTATGCTCCTACCGTTCTCGTCTACGTACTCAACTCCCTCGACTAGTTTCCCTCCTGCTACACTATGTATCACTATGTCCTTCCTGTCCTCCAGTTTCCTGACTACTTCTGCTATGCTTGTTTTCTTCGTCTCGACAATATCGTTATCTCCCCGGTCGATTCTCTCTATTATACTGTAGAGGACATCGTAGCTAGGGTATACTACTAGTTTAGCGCCTGGTAAACCTGTTATTATGCTGGTTATATAGCCGGCGTATACTTTGTATGTAAAAGGGCCTCTCTCGCTATATCTCGTTGAGACGTCTATACCTAGTATAGTATACCTGTTCTCCGGAGGCATAACAGGCCCATACATAGCGTCTACATCGACTACCGTAGCACTTCTTTCAACTCCAAGGAAATCCCTAACCATGTTCCCCGGTGGAAGAGTACCACTCATAAGTATTGCTGATTGCGCCCCTTGGATTATAGGGGAGGCAATCTCGGCTGGATCCATGGGTGTTGCAACAAACCCAGGTGGATCCTCACCGTCCCATTCAATGTAGAGTTTGCTTGACTCCATAGAAAGCGTCTCAAGCCAAGTAGCAAGCTTCGTCAATCCCGAGACTATTTTCATAACTCCCTGCAACCCAGCTGCCCGATACCTCTCCTCCAATATTACTTCTCTAACAGCTTCAGCTGTATATGCTAGTTGCTCAGGGTCACCTAGTATCTCAATAATCTGCGCCTTATCCATTGGGTATATTCCAGGTGTTATTCCAGAAGCTTTCTGCTGTAGCATCCTATGAAAGGATTCTAGCCTCTCAACAAGCGACACGTCATCAGTATACGTCCTTGCTTCATCAAGGCTTCTCTCGACCACGTCAACCGTTATCTTGTACTCGTATATACTGTGGATGCTTAGGATACTATGTACCTCGTCTACAACGATAGCTAGGTCACTGTAATCTCCTATATCTAGGACGTGTGTGAATAGATCCCACTTGAATAGATAAGGATAAGTGGCAACCACATATTTCGAATGGCCCGCCAGTCGTAGAAGGGAAAAGAACGGGCATAACCCGTCCATCTTAGCTAGGAGGGATGCTGTCTCAGTAGTAGTATAGCCCTTGTAATTATCTAGTAGCGATTGAAGGTATTCAATGCTAGCTTCCATGGTATTGAAGTAGAAACTGCATCTTGCTTGGCTCCTGAGATGCCTACAGTTCATCCAGAAATCCTCTACAGGTATGTCCGAGCCTTCCACCAGTGGGCAACTTCTTCTCGCACTGAATACATATGTGTATGATACCCTGAATCTACGTAACTCGCGTAATACAGGGTCTATCTGGTTAATAGTTCTCACTACCCATAGTACCTTCTCAGCCCCGCCTCTCTCTAGTCCCTCTATTACAGCCGCCGTCTTACCGAATCCTGTCGGTGCTTCTAGTAGGAGAACCTCACCATTCTCAACTGTTTCCCTGACATTCTCAGCGACCTCCTCCTGACCTTTACGGAATTCCTTGTATGGGAATTTACCTGACACGTTAATCTACCACTGTTTACTCCTGTCTAACATGATGTTGATTACCGAGGGCATTAGGTTAACGGGTACGTCTGCCCCTAGGAACCCAGTTGTACAGCCCTCGATTTTACCCCCGTACACGAAGGACTTGTATTCCCTTAGATCCATTGCGAAAATATCTTCTCCGTCAAATTGGGTGACATTGAGGCAAGGCTTCTCTACCTCGTATTCCCTGCAGACAACCGCTCCCATCCGCCGTGCTTTACTCATTAGAACTGCTCTTACATATCCTTCTCCGCTATCCTGGTCTGGGTGTAGGTGCCTGACACTACTCCCTTTTACTATGATGGTTTTTCCTCCCGCTTGGAATACAGCAGTCACATCCCTCCTGACTCCATGGCTTATTAGGAGGGCTGAGGAAAGGAATGATGTTATAATCCATTTTTTATGGTGGCCGACTAGTATGTGTACAGGTATAACTCCTCCCTCCTAAGAGTCTAGACTCCCAGCTCGGCTCCGCCGAGCTTCCTAAGGAGTCTTTTCTTCCTCTTTAACTGCTTCAGCATCTTCTTTAGATTGTTATAATATACGAGTAATTCCTTAACGTCTTCTAAGCTTGTTCCACTCCCGAACGCAAGCCTTCTCATCCGGCTCTTATCTATGATCTCGGGTTTATCTAGCTCCCTATACGTCATTGACTCGATTATTGCAAGCCACTTATCTATCTTCTCCTCCCCCAATTTAGTGTCGATAGAATCCAGTTTAAATAGCCCTAATCCAGGGAGCATTTGGAGGACTTTGCTTAGGGGTCCCATTTTCCTCATACCCTTGAGCTGGTGGTAGATTAGCCTCATATTGATCTTGCCTTCCATCATCTCCTGGGTTCGCTTTTCTAGCTCCTCAGCCTCCTCTAGTGCCTGAAGTTTCTCTAAGAGAGACTCTATGTCCCCCATGCCCAGTATGCGTCCTACGAATCGTTTTGGTCTAAAGGGCTCTATTTCACCGACTTTCTCCCCCGTTCCTATGAACTTGATTCCGGCTCCAGTTGCTGCTACCGCTGAGAGGGCGCCTCCTCCTCTCGCTGTGCCATCTAGTTTGGTAACTATTATTGAGCCTACGGGTGTTCTCTCATGGAATCTCCTGGCTAGGTCAAATGCTTTCTGGCCTATGGCTGCATCTATTACGAGGATAACTTCATCCGGGTTTATTTGCCTTGATATCATTTCCATCTCATCTAACAGTCCCTGCTCATCACCATAACCGTGCCTACCTGCAGTGTCAACAATAATTATATCAGCACTCTTCTCCCTGAGAAACCCGACACCCCTCTTAGCTATACCAACAGCATCCTTCTCCCCGGGCTCGCCATAGAACAGTGCACCCACCTGCTCTGCAAGCTGTTTAAGCTGATCATAAGCACCAGGCCTATGAGTGTCCGCCGCGACTAATCCTACCTTGTACCCACGATGCCTGTAATAGTATGCAAGCTTCCCGGCAGTCGTAGTCTTACCAGACCCCTGTACACCTATAAGCATTATGACCCAAGGTGTTCTTGAAGGCTTAACATGTGGTTCAGCATCCCCACCGAAGAATCCAGCTAATTCCTCGTAGACTATCTTAATAAACCAGTCCCTCCTACTGGCCCCAGGCGGGGGAGCCTCCTTCAAAGCCCTCTCCTTAATCTTCTTGGAAAGCTCAAGGACAAGCTTAATGTTCACATCTGATTTTATGAGCTCTCTCTGCATCTCCTTGATGAACTCGTTAACATTTTTCTCATAACTACCGGTCCCTTTAATGAATTTGGAGACCGCGTTCTTCAAGCCGTCTAAAACCAACCCCGCGCACCGCTCCCATAGTCATACCTATGAGTACATCGGTTTTGGGGGGTTAAATAAACAGGGTATGTGATAGGTTGTGGATAATGAGAAAACTGCTTCCCTAGTGGCTACTACTCCTTATCCTAATTATCTTAGGGCGACCCATAATTAGCCAGTACTCCACCTCTACACCAGGCTGGAGCCTGGAAACAAGTTGAGGGTCATCTTTAGGCTTCTCCACTTCAAACGTGTCATAGCTCTCCATATCCATTAACTGAACTTGATTGCCCATATCGGCTAGAACCTGGGCTACATGCTTCTCAACCACAGGCACCTGGACTTGAGTGTCCACCGGTGCTACAAAGTTCTTCTTGTTACCAGAGAAAACGCATATAGCTGTAACATTAGCCTTAGCACTGCCGTGTTTACCGGGCTTAGCCTTAGTTACATCAACGATCCTGCAAGGTTCACCGTCTAATACAATATAGCTTCCCTTCTTGAGTTCTCCCAGAGTAGCGTAGTTCACACTCACAACAAACACCCCAAGCTGTTCATATACTCCTATAGAGCTTCAAGGAATAGAATGTAACCTAGAGTATAATAAATACTATACCTACGTGTACATGGAGGAGTGAACCCTCTTAATACGCAATCCACGGACTACAATAAAGTCTCTCTTAATGGCACAACTGACCGCCTCCTCCGTGTCGGTATACCATTGAAACCAGATAACCTAGGATTTCCCGTTAACTCTGATAGACTTGGCCTCCATTACTGTCTTCAATGCCTCCCTCGGGAGACGGAATACCTACAACATCTATCCTAGACCTAAGGTCCACATTGGAATAACGGATAACGAGGGATAAGTCTTCCTGTCATACAACTCCTTCCAGGATTAGCTGGAATAACTTTAACGGTATCAAAGAATCATTATTTAATAGTTCTAATCTTATACTTGTATTTCCCCGTGATGAGATATTATGGCTTCATTTAGTAGAGTAATCGAAGCTGCTGCTCGTAAAGTGACACCATCCAGATTGGAGTATTTCATCGGAAACCGTTTCTACAAACTGATCAAGTCGATGTTGACTGGTTGCAATGAGCTTAGAAGGGTTAGTGGAGAGATTAGTTTGGAGGGTAGTTTCGCTAAGGATACCTGGGTTTCAGGTTCCTTTGATCTCGACGTGTTCGTTGCTTTCCCTAGCGAGCTTGGCCGGGAGTGGATTCTATACAAGAGCCTTGGCCTACTAGAGAGTTGCCTGAGTGATTTACCGTTTAAGGTTGACTTTGCTCAACACCCCTATTTGACTATCGTGTTAATGGGTTTGGAGGCTAATGTTGTCCCTGTACTACGGGCTGAGAAGCCGGGTGATACTAGTCTAGCTGTTGAGCGTACTCCATTCCACACTAAGTATGTTAGGGAGAAGCTTACAAGTGAGCTTAGGAGGGATGTTAGACTACTCAAGTCGTTTTTGAAGGGTGTGGGCGTCTACGGTGCTGAGGTTAGGGTCGGGGGTTTCAGCGGTTATTTGGCTGAGCTAATGGTTATTCATTATGGCGGGTTCCTCGAGGCTCTGAGGAGTATTGCTGATTGGACTCCGCCTATTACTGTAGATATGGAATGGGGTTTGAGTGGGGAGGAATTATTGAAGCGGTTTAAGGGCAATTCCCTTGTATGGGTTGACCCTGTTGATCCTTCACGGAATGTAGCTGCTGCAGTTAGGCCGGAGTCATTGTCGAGGCTCGTGTTAGCAGCTAAGAAGTTCTTGTCTAAGCCTAGGGAAGACTTCTTCCACTATGCTAGTAAAAAGGATATTCCCATAGTACCTCCTGTGGATAGGGGGGCTGTTCTAGTCTACGAGCTGGATCTCTCTGGTCTACCCGAGCAGACTGTATACGGTGAACTGAGAAGGCTGGAGTCCCGTATCAGGGGGTTCCTCCGTAATTGGGGTTATAAACCAGTTTACACCGGCTCCTCCACTGACTTGTCAAGTGTTGCTGTTATTGTGGTTGAGGTTGAAAGAGAGAAGCCCACGCTTGTGCTTGACGTGGGACCCGAGTCTTGGAGGAAGGGCGCTGATAGTTATGTGGAGTCACGGGCCAGCGACAGTATGCCCGTCTGGGTCGGCTGGGATGGAAAGCTTTACTCTTATAAGCGAAGGAAAATAACTCTGATGGAGTTGCTTGCTGAGAGGTGGAGTGATTATACTGTCCCTCCTCACTTCAAATGGCGGAAGCCTATTGTTTACCGGCCGGGAGGAGAGCCTAATTGGTTGAAGAGTATTGCCGTGGATGCTTGGAGGCGTCAGCCGGCCTGGCTTTGAATCCAGTTCCGGACAGTGTTTTCTCTAGGATGGCAGCTTGTTTTCCTTGGAATGGATCTAAGCTAGAGATGTGTAGGACTGTTCTTAGGGATCTCGTTGGCTGCGGGGTTGAATCTCTCGTTTCATGGGGTAGTATCACTCTGCCTTGGGGGCGTGTATTGGGGAAGGGTCATGCTTCTATCGTGTCTCTCGGGTACTATGATAACAGGATTGTGGCTGTGAAGATTAGGAGGACTGATTCTAAGCATAAGTCCTTTCAAAGCGAGGGTATACTACAGGAATCGGCTTGGAGGGCTGGCGTCGCCCCACGGGTTTATTGCTATAGAGACAACGTGATTGTGATGGATCTCCTTGAAGGAATTCCGCTTGGAGACCTACCTGTTTTAACTAAGGGTGATGTTTCAGTAATCTTGTCTTCTGCTTATGCATTGGATAAAGCGGGAATACACCACCATGAGATTAGTAGACCATGGAAGCACGTATATCTAACAGACGCTAATGCCGTTATAATCGACTTCGGCTCATCATCCTATGGGTATTGCAGGAATTTGCCGAGCATTACCGGTTCACTTCTTAGAAGGGTTGGCATTGAGATTAGTGAGAGTCTTAAGAGTCTGTTGTCAACGTATAAGCATGGCTGTAATAGTAGGCTATATCTATCGATTAGGGATTTCGTTTTGGGCTATTTTAACTGAATACGATCGATTTGATTGAATTGTAATCTCGTTCCTGGGATTGCCTCAATGATCGCGTACGGATTTCTAACTAGTCCTCTTCTGAATTCTAATAGTGTAGCGTTAATAGCTTCGTAAATAGTTAGATTCAGAATCGAAACTTTCATGCCTAATAGTTTCTTACTAATTTTCCTTGGAGATTTTTCTAGCTAGCTTTGTTAGGAGGTATAAGGGATGAAGCTTCTAGTATTAACAGTAGGGATTCCTAATTGTCTCCTTTTACATCCATTCCCTGATTCTCTGCTTCTTCCTTAAGTTTTCTCTGAACCATAACTGAAATAACGGTATTCAACAATATCCCTGTATGCAATAATTTGGTATAAATGAATCCTCTAATATTTAATATGTAGACGCATAAATAGTGCTGGTACACATGCTTCTTCAAACGAAGTATTCCTTCAAGTCTACACCTAGATCTGTATATGGGAATATACTGAGTGCTTCTTTTTCAAGTATACTGTAATCCTCCCTGTATCTCGTGCTATAATGGTAAAGGACTAGTCTGCCTACCCCCGCTTCTCTCGCTACTAATGCTGCATCCATAGCTGTGCTGTGACCATATTCCCAGGCTTCATAGCGGTGGTCTGACGCGAAAGTAGCCTCGTGAAACAGTATATCGCATCCTTTAACTTCCTCTATTATACGGGCACATGGTGCGGTGTCCCCCGTGTATGCTATGCAGTATTTTCTTGCGGGTTCAGCAATAACATCTTCGATTTTTATTGTTCTATTATCTACTTTGACTTCGCCTTTATCGAGTAGTTTGCTCGTGAGCGGATTATTGAGGAGGCCTGTCTGCTCTAGTTTTTCCTTGCTTAGCCTTGGCCTCTTATAGTAGGTTACCCTGTAGCCGTATGTTTCTATTGTATGGCATACTGGGAACCATTCTATGGTTATGGAGCCGTATTTATAGGATCCCCATCCATTTATTTCTGCGTAGTAGAGGCTGTATCTCGGGTAGAAATATGTTGCCTTGAATGATTCAGTGATATAGCCTCCTATGCCGTGTGGGCCTATTATGAGGAGTTCTCGGGTTCTACCTGTTAGACTCATGTTTTCCAGGAGTCCTGGTAATCCGAAAATATGATCCCCATGCATATGCGTGATGAGTATGATGTTTATCTTGTTTATACTTATACCAGCTCTGTTCAGCTGGAGTTGTGTTCCTTCTCCAGCGTCTATTAATACGCTCTCACCCGTTATTGCCTTGACGTGTAGAGCTGGGAGCATGTGATCCGTGATAGGGATGGCAGCGCTGGTACCTAGTAGTGTTGCTTTGAAAATATGTATAGTTCATCACCTGCCCCAGGCCGGTCTTGTTATGCTAGTGTATATATAGTAGACTAGTGCAACGAGTATCCATCCTAGTATGCCTAGGGCTATAACCGCCTGCTTATCACTCATATCGACCTTAGGTGTAAGTCCACTAGTAGTTTGTCCTAGTTTATCGAGTTCCAGTGGTGAAGGACATGTTTTCCCATTGTATAGCATTATGTATGCTTTGCCTTTCTGTTGCATTACCTCGCTTCTAGTCTGGTTTACGTATTGGTATCCGTTAACGGGGAAGTCGAGTAATATCCTCCGCTTGTTAGGTACCGCATCTAGAGGGACCAGTCTGTCCATTACCACAGGTTTACCTTTATCGTCCCTGTAGACTATCCATGCATGCCCAGCGAGACCTTTTATAGTATAATTTATACCACCTGCCACGATGCTTGATTTAAATCCTGGTATGACTAAGAGCCCTACAGCCATAGCGGATGGTACGTGGTAAGCTCTTGCTATTGTCACTACGAGTATTGCAAGATCATCGCAGTCCCCGTGTCCAAGTCTTATTGTTTCCCATGGATAATGCGGGTATTGCCCGACTTGGTATTTGAAGTGCTTATAAATGTAATCTGCGATACGGTTTATTTTCTCTTCGTTTGACAAGTTGCTTAGGTTTAGCTTTGATATGTTTTCCCGTATGAATTCCTTAACTACAGGGTTCGTGTAATTGTATAGGCTTGTCGGTTGAGTCGACAGGGGCGCGTTCTCGTATCTGTCGATAGGGTCTTTTATGATCCATTTAATCATTTCACAATTATAGTAGGGTGTTTCTAATTCCTGTATTACTTCAGCGTCCTGTCCGTTACCTGGAATCCATCTAGGCGCCCCTAAAGTGAATCCAGTTGAGGAATGGTTTTCTGGAATGAAGGCGAATAGTACTGTGTAGGTTATTGGTTCACCGGAGTATGCTGTTATTGTTGCAGGTGTGATGATCATTATTGCTAGCAGTATTACTGTGATTGCTGTCCTTGTCAACTCGTGTTACACCATAACCTAGATAATACTTTGTTTAACAAGTAAATATTAACTGGTAGGATGGTGGATTTGCTATGACGAATGTTTTGAAGGCAGACGCGGTTTATAGTAATGGTAGGCTCGAGTTAAAGGACACTGTTAGCCTGGATGAAGGCGAGGATGTTGAGGTTATTATTCTACGCAAGAAAGGTGGGATACAGACTAGCACTCTTTACATGGAAGTTGGTAAGGGGGATGAGAAGAATATTGTACAGGGTCTGTGTATGGTGGAAAGTATCCCTAGCAGGGTAGAGTCATTCGAGTTTAGAGACGCTCTTGCAGGCCTGATAGGCCCGTCTCCATCTTTGATCGATCCCAGTCTGAGTAAACTGGAGTTCTATAGGATGCTACTGGATAAACTGAGTAGGAAGGAGTAATGGCTAGTTGGTTAGTGCATAAATATCAAGCCATTCCGTTAGGATCGATTTCTTCGACATTATCCTCCTGACATTATCCTCCAGCATAGAAACTCGCTTGAATGGGAGTTGTACGCCGCAATAACCGCATTTACAATTCGATGTGACATGGTGTCCGATTGCTATACTGTTCCTCCTGGATACAATCCTGTTTCCACATTGGTGGCATTCAGTGTCGTCCCATATCCACCTCTCACTGTCTCGCAGGTATATGTAGTTGTAACCCCGTTCCTTTAGGGATTCCCGGAGCTTTTCTGCTTTCGACAGGCTCGCCACTCCTTGGTAGTCTAGATGTATAATTGTGCTAGAAGGGAGTGACTGCAGGTATGGCGCTATTGGAGCTGCCCTGAGCTGGTTTAGGTAGAAGACTACTTCAACGTGTAATCCAGATTGAGCTATATTGCTTAGGGTTTCTAATACCTTTACGCCTCCCACGCCATTATACATCCCGGGGAATACGTCGAAAACTATTGCCTCAATGTTCCCGGGTATTTCACTGTACCCCTGTGTCCTGGCTGACAAGGGTATTCCTAGGGCCTCTACTGTATCGATGTTAATATTCTCAAGCGGCTCTATTCCATCTAGGAACACACAGCAGGGCTTCCATCCATTGATTAGTCCACGTATTTTCACTATATTAACTCTAGCCGGAAAAGCCACATCTGGCGGAAAATTGAGTTGCCCAATACTACACGTATTGCATTCGAATGGAAGCGTTCTACTGTGAAGCGGTGTTATTCGGAGGCATGTTGAGTATAGGCAGTAGTGGTAGAATGGTAATGCTTCCGGTAAGCATCTCCCGAGACCTAGTAAACGAATATAACCATCTTCCTCCAGCACCACAATCCCTCTGTCTTATTACTATACATATATCCTTAGGGTACTCAATTATTAACTGATGGGGTGGCTCGGTATTGGAGACTAGGCTCCTTTACATGGATGACTCCTATGCGAGGGAGTTCGATGCAAAAGCAATCGAATCCGGTGAGAACTGGGTTTCACTGGATCAGACAGCCTTTTATCCGCGTGGCGGAGGGTTACCATGTGATACAGGCATCCTACAATGGGATAGTGGTAAGGCTAGGATTATACGTGTTCTAAAGGAGGAGGGGACTGTCAGGCACTACCTTGAAGAAGGTACTATACCTGTAGGGACTAGGGTTTACGGCATCATCGACTGGGATAGAAGGTATCGTGTCATGAGGACACACACCGGTTTACATGTACTGATCGCTGTGTTGAACAAGATGCTGGGGGTTCTCGTGACTGGGAATCAGATAGGCCTCGAAGAGAGTAGGGTAGACGTTAACCTAGAGAAACCTGACAGGGGAATTGTAGAACAAGCTATTAGCGAGGCTAACAAGGTGTTTGAGAAAGGTATAGAGGTTAGGATATACTATATGCCTAGGGAGAAGGCCATGAAAATACCTGGTATAGTGAAGCTCGCGAAAGCACTTCCTCCTAGTGTGGATACGTTGAGGATTGTGGAGATTCCGGGAGTTGATATCCAGGCAGATGGAGGTCCGCATGTAAGGAATACAAGCGAGGTTGGAGAAATAGTGTTCCTCCGTTTAAAGAATAAGGGCAAGAACAATAGAAGAATATACTTCAAGATAAACCCGTAATCCTTCCTAGGGTGTATCGCGGTGACTGAGAATCTTGTTGATAAACCGTATGTAAGGGAGGCTGATTTCTGGGAGCCTGTAGAAGGCAAGCCTGGCTATGTCAGGTGTAACCTGTGTCATAAGAGGTGTATTATAGCCCCGGGGAAATATGGGGCTTGTGGAGTTAGGAAGAATATAGGAGGTAAGCTATATACGATGGTCTATGGCCTGGTTTCCGCAGCACACATGGACCCGATAGAGAAGAAGCCTCTAATGCACTTCTATCCAGGCAGCTCTACCTTCAGCATTGCCACCGTAGGATGCAATTTCTACTGTAAGTTCTGTCAGAACTGGGAGCTTAGTCAGTCGAGGTTGGAGCAGGGGTTATACGGTGTTTATATGTCTCCAGAGAAAGTTATCGAGGAAGCTATGTCTCTTGGTGCCGATGGCATAACTTACACTTATAATGAGCCCACGGTTTTCTTCGAGTTCATGTATGATACGGCTAAGTTAGCTAAGCGGCACGGCCTATATAATACGATGGTGACAAATGGCTATATGACGCCTGAAGCCGTCAGGAAGCTTGGTGGCCTGATGGATGCCGCGACAGTGGACTTGAAAGGTGGAGGGAACAAAGAGTTCTACCGTAAAATCATGGGAGTATGGAACCCTGAGCCTATTTACGAGACCATTCTAGAGATGAAGAAATTCGGCTGGTTCCTGGAGGTCACTAACCTCGTTGTCCCCGAGATAGGTGATAAAACAGAGGATATAAGGAAACTGGCTAGATGGATCCGGGACAACCTCGGGGAAGAAACACCATTTCACCTCCTCAGATTCCACCCTGATTATAAGCTGAAAAACCTTCCTCCCACGCCAATCAAGACTTTAGAAGAGCTGGCTAAGATAGCTATGGAGGAGGGGTTGAAACACGTTTACCTCGGTAATTTGTGGGGGCACCGGCTTGAGAACACATACTGTCCTAAATGTGGTTACCCTGTCATAGAGAGGTACGGGTTCTATATTACTGCCTGGAGACTCGAGAAGGGCAACAAATGCCCTAACTGTGGTTACAAGCTAAATATTCGAGGGGAGTTCAAGGGAGAATTAAGGAGGCCTAGATTCGGGTTTTTCTAGACTACTATGAGGGTCCTCTACCGCTGAAAGCTCTTCACTCCCTATAGGGTCGGTCACTGGCGGTTCTTTCATAGGACCCATCATATTTCTATGGTTCCCTTATTTAATATACAAGATTCCTATATATTTAAATCAGTACGATTAGCCTTGTATGACCGGTACGTGAGGAATGAATATTACGGGTAAACTACAGTCCCCGATGATCATGACGGGTTTCCTCCTCGGTGTAGTCCAAGGTATTGCTTGGGCTACAATGGCCCCATATTTGAGGGGAATAGGTTTTACCGGTGAAATGTACGGTCTCTATGGTGGTCTTAATGTTCTAACGCTGGCAATAGTTACTTTTATCGCAGGCCCTCTAAGCGATAGGCATGGAGGTAGAATTGTTAGCTTAGCCGGCATAGTCTTCTCAGGCATAGGGTTTGTCATTCTCAGCCAGGGAACAGTTACAATGATCTATACAGCCGCTTTAATCAATGGCATAGGAGGAGGCATGCTTTACACCGGTATAACTGTTCTTCTATCCAGAACAGGCCTAGATAGAGATATGCACTATAGATTCAGCTACTTCTCAGCAAGCCAAACACTCGGAGGAGGAATCGGGAGCTTCTTGGGATGGGCCCCGGTTTACGTGTCACAATCCTTCAACACGGCAATCACAGAGGCCTATAGGGAGACGTTTCTTATTCTAGGCATACTAGCTATTCTATCCTTCCCACTACTCCTGACCGTTAGAGAGGATATGTTAGAACTGAAGAATAGAGGATTCCTTTCCGGGTTCCACGGGTTAGGAGCGTTCTGGTGGATAGCTATCGTGAACGCGTTAATCGGGTTCGCTGCAGCAATGAGTATACATAATATAGACTACTATTTTACAGTGAAGTATAATGCTAATAGTGGTCTTCTGGGTAGCGTATTCGGTATACAGCAGTTGATTATGGCGTTCATAATGGTTGCAATGCCTTACATATCGGATAGAGTTGGTGGCCCTCTCAAACTCTACCTTGCATTATCCTACTCTAGTATACCGTTACTAGTCTTGATCACATTAACCGACAACTATACCTTGGCTAGTGGCTTCTTTATAACTAGAAGTGTTCTTATGAATGTAGCTAACCCATTGTTCCAGTCTTTTGCCCTAAGCCTCGTGCAGTTCGAGAAGAGAGGTGTTGCTAGTAGCCTGATGAGTTTGTCGTGGACTCTCCCCGCAGGATTCGGGAGAATGGTGGGGGGTTACTTATTCGATATTGATCTCGAGCTCCCGTTAAGGCTTACTGCCGTTATTTACAGTATCTCACTCACTATACTAGGTATACTGTTCTATTCATCTGAGAAGGGTACTGAGAAAACTGGAGAATTAAAAATAGTATAAAGCCCAGAAAGATTGCAGGTTAAAAATTATTTGTTTATTAGCTCTTCAACAGCCTCTCTTATGAGCTCAGCCCCTTTTCTTATCACATCCTTACTTGTCGCGAAGCTGAATCTCACATGGTTTATTCCCGCCTTATCCGGGAAGGCTGATCCCGGTAGTACGACTACACCTTTCTCTTCTAGTAGATAGTTCACGAACTGCTCAGTACTCATACCAGTCATTTTCAACAAATTTACTATTCTCGGATACAAGTAGAAGGCCCCGTGCGGCAGGTAGCTCTCGAATCCAGGTATTTTCGATAGCTCATCGTGGAGTAACTGCGCCCTCTCCCTGAACTCCTGTATCATTTCCCTAACAGGAGTACAGTCTCCCTTCAACGCTGTCACGCCAGCCTTCTGGACAAAACTAGCTGCACAGCTGTACATTGTTACAGCTAGGCTTGTAAGTCTGGGTATCGCCTCTTTTCTAGCTACCAAGTAACCTAGACGCCACCCCGTCATTGAGAACGTCTTAGAGAATCCGTTGATGACTATGCTAGTGTCACGCCAGTCCTCATATTCTAGTAAACTCTTGAATTGCCCATGGAACACGAAGTTATCGTATATCTCGTCAGATACGAGGAGTATGCCCTTTTCCCTGGCTATCTCAACTAACCCGTCTATCTGGCTCGGCGAGAAAATGCTACCAGTAGGGTTATGCGGGTTATTTATAACAATAGCCTTTGTTTTACTCGTTATTTTATCTAGGATCTTATCCGTGTCTATAATAAATCCCCTCCCAGGGACAAAATCAGCCGAGGCGAAGATCGGCTTCCCTCTTCTCATTTTCACAACCATCGCGTATGCATAGTAGCTGGGTTCCACAATTATTACTTCATCCCCCTCCGTTACATATGACGCGAGTGCAAGGTAGATGGCATTCTTTGCCCCAGGAGTTACAATTATCTCTTCCGGCAGGACTTCGCCGTGATACCTTTCATTTAGATAGTCAGCTATAGCTCTTCTCAGCTCCGGTATTCCGGCTGTTTCAGTGTATCCAGTGAAGCCTTCATCTAGAGCTTTCTTAGCGGCTTCAACTATATGCTTCGGTGTAGGGAAGTCCGGTTGCCCTATACCGAAACTATATATGGGTATGCCTTTTCTCTCGTGTACCTCTCTAGCCTTGGATAGATACGCGAAGCTCGTTTCTCCTTCTATCGAGAGAATCTCTGGCGTTAGATTTAGTGTAGGAGACTTAGATATCATCATTTCTCACCGTGTTGAGTAGATATTAATACTATCTTATTAATATACTCAATATGACACGTTATTCTAAGGGTTGACGGAGTTGGCGAAGAAGACCATAATATACAGCATCTCCGGGTATTCTCCAGAAGTGCTTGAAGTTAAGGGTATTAGACTAGGCGTCCTGAAGCGTGTCAAGGAGGATTGGAAGGAGAAAGCACTCCGTAGCAGACAGGGTCCTCTAGACGCTTTACTAGGTTATGCTACGAGATTATCTAAGGATAGAGAGCTGAGGGATCTTGGTTACGTTGAAGTTACCGTTGAGGCCCCCGGCTTGGTGGTAACCCATGGGGACAAGCCCAACTACGATTGGAGTGAAATGCTTTTCCCCAGCCCGAGTAAACTGATTAAAATAGGGATTGTCCGTAAGAAGGATAGCGAGAGCGGTAAGTTCCAGGTAGATAGTGGGCACATAAAGTGGGTTGACGTGGCTTCCGAGGACGCCTATATCTTCGAAGGATTCTGTGAGGCTCCCGAGGACGTGTTATTGGTGATACTGGATACGGAGAAGGGTAGGAGAATTCTCACTCAATGCAAACCTTCTTCTTAGACAGTATTCTCTCTCCTTCCTTTGAGACTAGATCCCTTATTTCATCGCCATGCATTCTAACTAGATGAAGATATAAACCTCTCTTCGTGAAGCCCTTTTTGCCGCAGAGTGTACATACGTATTTGCCGTTGCCGTCCTTTTTTGAGAGAAGCCTGCCCACGTTTCTAATGGCATGTACTATATTCCTCGGTAGAACAGGTGTATCGAACTCGCTGGCGGGGACTAGTTCAGCTGCAAGCCTCGCAACATATATTTCAATCCTGTTCCTGAAAAGGCCCGACCTGGGCAAAAATAGCACCATTTATGTGTTTTGGGATTCGGGGTGATTATATGTTTATTCACCTATATTGCTCAGTGTTTTATTATAGACCGCTATAGTCGAGAGGAATACCAGGCTAGCAAGGTCCTGAGGGTCGCTTGGCTCAGTATTCCATCCCACACAGTCGGCAAAGACCTTCACAAGATTCTTATAGGATGATGGTTCCTGTATTCTACCCTCTAGAGTGATGAGACTCCAAGCTAGGACCTCTTCTATTCCATCCAGGCCTATACAGTCAACTAGTTCAAATATGTCCACTAATGGCCAGTCAAAGTAATCCTTTACTCTCTCATAATCGTATAATGGAACTCTTGCAAGCATCTCGTCTAGGACCGCTCCTGCATTGGCTAGTTCCCTAATATCTTCCGGGCAGTCTAAGAAGTAGACTAGTGCCAGGTGAGCTACGAAGTCCTCGGCTAAATCCTTAACTTCTAGTCCTAGAGGAGTAAGGGGGGTAAATTCTTTTACTGTAAACCCCGCTGTCCCAGAGGAATCTACCATTGAACTCAATCTATTAATACACCTCCTCCAGAGAGATTTTCACCCGGTTTTTATATAACGGGATGAGCCTGCTGAATAATAGGATAGATTTAAGTAGGCTTAACAACTTGTAAACAATGATGCTAGTTTATACGTAAAAGTTGACACCTGTAATTAAGGGGGCAGTGATGATGTGAACCCGGAACAGAGTTCGATGCGGTGAAGACTCCTAGTCCAACAGAGCCCCTCGGGACGCTTAAACCTAAAACCTAGTTCACATTTAATTCTAAATGGTAATATGGCGTTGACCGGTTTTGCCGAGGAAGTAAAGGAGGAGGCCAAGTTATACCCAAGCATATATTCCAGGCAACTAGAGAAGACGGATATAGTCCTGCATACTGAGAGAATATTTGTTTCAGGTGCAGGAGATAGTTTCGCTGCTTCACTAACAGGCACAGCATTATCCGGTTATAGGGGAGAGGCTGTTGACCCCAGAGAATTATCCTTATATCCCAAGGGGGAGAGAGTTACAGTTATAGCTGTCTCCCTCGGAGGTAGGACGAAGAGTTTAATCGAGTCAGTATCCTTGCATAAAGATAAGGGGTCCAAGGTAGTTGTTGTTACAGGTAACACGGAGTCGCCGTTAGCTGAACTAGGCGATATGGTAGTGCAGGTGGTTCATCCGTCATATGTCAAGGGTAGCGGTTTCGGGAGCTATGTAAGTATGACCGCGGCAATAGCAGGTCTTCTAGGAGTCCGAGTAAAACCGGCCGGGAAACTACAATGCTATCCTGGGAACATACCAGTTGGTATACCGTTCTTTATAGGGGAAGCATGGAGCTATGGTTTAGCTTATTTCGCTATGCTCAAAATGCACGAGGGCCTTGGATGGCCTTCTAGGTCGGAGAGACTGGAACAATTTATGCATGCCACAATATTCAGCTTAAAAGAGTATGAAACCCCCATTATACTATACCCTAGAGAGGAACTTCCAGAAAACCTTATATCAACGTTAACTGAGAAATCAAGCCCGGTCTTCCTAGGAGACCTGATTAACAGTGAAGCAGTGAATGATGTTGACAAGATGGTTTGCACTGCACAATCACTAACTAGGCTTATCGCAGAGTGTATAAGCAGGGAAGGATTAATAGAACCATTTTACCGGAGGAGAAGGAGTGAAGCGGGAAAACTTGCAAAGGCAATATACACCTAAACATAGATTGTACTACGCTCTACTATCCGGCGAGCATCCGACACTACCTTATGGAGAACTAGTATCTTTGCTCGAAAGCTGGGGAGGGGAGGCAAGCCTAATATACCGGCTAGAGTCTATAGTGATAGTTGACACAAATACTCCCCCAATTATTATGAAGAAGATAGTAGGGGAGAGCGGTTACATTAGAGAGACAGGTTATAGTTGTATGCTGGTACCAGAAGACCCTTCACTATTCACCTATTATATAAAAGAAAACCAACTACCACGGGGGGAATACTGGATAGTCTACGAGAAGCACCTTAAGCCGGAGTGGAATCCGAATCCACGTGAACTCATACGGGAAATAGCGTCTGCGAATAAAGACTCAAAATTCACTAGAAAAGGCCGGATATTGAAAGTAGACCACTACCCAGGGTTCATCCATATAGGAATACTGCTGGAGAAAAAGGACTACTCGAGTTTTATGAATAGGCTTCCGAGGAGAAGGCCTGTATTCAGGCCGGGAACTCTTGACCCCGTACTTTCCAGGGTTATTGTAAACCTCTCCAGGCCGGAAGAGCACATAACCTACCTTGACCCTTTCTGCGGTGTAGGAGGCTTCGCCATAGAAGCGGGCCTCGTAGGCTATGATCCCGTGGTTTGCGGTGACATTGACTACCATATGATGAAGGGCGCAGCAGCCAATCTAAACGCATACCTGCCAAATAACTCATCTGTAATCTTTTATTACGGAAACGCCGTATCTCTCCCCATTAGAGCCGAGTCAATCCATAGAATAGCCACGGACCCACCCTACGGGAGGACAACGTCCACGCGAGGAATCCCTAGGCAAACCGTAATCAGGAAATTTCTAAAGGAGGCAATGGAAACCCTGTCCCCAGGAGGGTACCTGGTATTTGCGTCTCCAGTAGAGGTCAAACCGAAGAAAATAGCGGAGGAGACTGGATTTGAAGTAATTGACTATTTCGAGATGCATGTTCATAGAAGGCTAGTTCGAGGAATAGTTGTGGCAAGGAAGCCTCTAAGATAACTCCTTAGCCCAGCTGAACTCTCGGGCAACCATAGGATGCAGCTCCACTTGAACTACACCATCCCTGCCAGGAAGAGTATCTCCAACATATATACCCTTGATACCTCCGGACTTCAACTTCTCAACGGCATTTCCAGCGAAAACCCCGTGAGTAGCTACGGCATACACGTTGTATGCTCCCTGCTCTAAAAGCATCCTAGCAGCCTTGGCTACCGTGCCTCCGGTAGATATAATATCATCCACTATTACAACACTCCTGCCCCGGACTGGGATACCCTTAGGCTCCATATAGATTTCACCCGTAAATCGATCCCGCCTCTTTACTATGTAATCGAACTCGGATCCAAACGCGTCCGCGAATCTCCTAGCTCTATCAATGGCTCCTATATCCGGGGATAACACTAATACCTCACTGGGATGGGGTAATTTATCGGAGAGAACCCCAGCCATATATGGGTACGGATCCAGGCTTAACGCTCTACCTGTGAAGAACTTCAGGCTATTCATCTGGTGTACTTCAATGGTATAAAACTCGTAGGCCCCCAAGCTCCTTATTAACTGGAGTAAAAGGGCTACGCTAATCGCTTCCCCCTTAAGGAACTCTTTGTCCTGCCTACTATAGGCGAGGTAAGGAGTTACCAGTATAACATGGTATCCAGTGCTTCTAAGCTTGTCAAGTGACAGCAGCATTTCCCAGATACGCTTATCTTGCGGTGGATCTAGGTTTTGTATGTATATCACATTACCTTCCTTGATTTCAGGTAATCTGATATAGCTTTCACCGTCAGGAAATACCTTGCTTTCAACACTATACATCTCCAGTCCCAGAGCATTCGATAATCCACGAGCATAGGATAGCGATATCTCTCCCGTCCCAGCTAGAACTGCTATGTTCCTGTCCAAAACCATCCCCAGTAAAATAATATCTACCTACGGACTCAACTAAATATTGTTACAATGTGTAGGTGAACAGTGCAACTATTAGTGAGATGGATGCTGCTAGTGCAGACAGTATTATATAAGCAGCCACTATTTCGGGTTCTGTTAGAGAGTAGTCGCTAGTTAAGAGTCTTACAAGAGTTATAGGCACCCCCCTCTCACTGCTTCGCCTTATCTCCCAACCTTCTACAATAACAGGCCTCTTACGAAGTTGATGCCTTCCCTTGAACCCCCGCAGGCTTGCTATATTGCCATAACCATTTATAATCCAAGGCATCATTGCAAGTATTACAGCCAGCTCTACTTTCCCAAGTATAGCGACCAGGCCAACCAATGCTCCAGCAGTAATACTGCCTACATCACCGTTGAATACTTTGGCTGGAAACATATTGTAGCGTAAAGCCGCTAGGTGGAGTAGGAGGAAAGGTAATCCGAGAACAATGGCAGTGACAGCGCCTCCGTGAAGCCATAGAATACAGCCAGAAGTTATTGCCGCTAAATATATGAATATGGATGATATGTGGAGCACGCCATTATGAGTGTCACTCATGTTAGCTGCATTAGCAAACACAGTCATAGCTACCGGCAAAGCTATGGGATAGAGTATGGTGAACCTGGCAGACCCGATTAGAGGTATGAAAAGGTGAGGGCCATATGTATTGAATAATATGAACGGTGCCCCGAGTACCAGTCCTCCTAATACTTTCCCTCTAGGAGACAGGACTAATTCATCATCTATTATTCCAATAATACCTGCCAATACCGTTATGAGTAAGACGGTATACAACTGGTTAGAGGCGAGCTCCCCTAAGTAGTACAATGATAATTCTATTACTACCGCCGATAGTAGGAATACGAGTCCGCCGGATTCCGCTACAGGAGGATGACTCGGTTTATGCATATCCTTCCCTATTCTTCCATGCTTATGAGCCCAACGTATATACGGCCTTATAAGGACAACGAAGAGAAGCGATCCTATGATACCTGAGATAATGGCGTTCAGTAACCATGATTCCAAGTCCTTTTACCCCGTTACTTCCAATTCATTGTTCTCATTATAATATCCCTGTAGATATTATAATACAACATGCTGGAGCTATTGGTGGTTCGTATTGACGTTTAGAATCGCAGTAATTCATGACGCACCACATATGGTTTGGAGCGTTAGGCAGTTATTCAAGAGGATTATAGAAAGAGGCCATAGCCCGTATTACCTGAGGGTGACTTCAGTCCCTTACATTATCAATGGAGGTCTAGCTATTACCGAGGATGAGCAGGTGAAACTGGATGGGGCGATAGTTAAGGGTCTAGGTGATCTCAACACTGCAGAAGAAGCTGTAGGTAAACTGGGCTTGATCAAGAGCTTGGAACTCTCGGGGTCTGCAGTCATCAACCCTTTTGAGAGTCTTTTATTGTCAAGAGATAAGATAACTCAGTTACTATATCTATCGGAAAATGGTGTTCCGACACCGGAAACTATCGTGACTTGGAGTGTGTCAACAGCTCTTAGATACTTATCGAAGTGGGGTAAGGCTATTGTGAAACCGGTCATTGGCAGTTTAGGTCGTGGAGTGTTGCTAGTTGACGACGAGGATAGAGCATTCTACGAGTTAACTACAGTTTTGAGAAGCGGGCAGCCTATATACATTCAAAGGTACATTGAGAAGCCCGGCAGGGATATAAGGATATTCGTTGTGGGAGACAGGGTTCTAGGAGGAATATACCGTGTTTCAATGGGATGGAAGACGAATGTGGCAAGAGGAGGGCGGCCTATTAAGGCGGAGTTGGATGATGAACTCGAAGAGTTAGCGTTAAGAGCCACTAGAACTCTAAGGCTGGAATTCGCTGGCGTAGATATTGCCGAGGATGTAAATAATGGTTCATACATAGTCCTCGAAGTTAACAGTGCACCATTATGGAGGGGCTTCTATTACGCTACTAGAATAGATCCTTCTGAACACATAGTTGGCAGGCTGATAGATCTGATTAAAGAGAAGCGGGGATGAAGACTAGCAAACCGGGCGACCTCTATTGGGGGAGGTATGAGCTCTGGCTCTCTCACTGACCCGCTATGGTATTGACTCTCGATTTAATAGTTACAGTCTAGCATCACTATAAACCACATGGGGGATGGAGATAGACCACGGCGTGAGGCCATTCCGGCCAGTGAGCATGGTCGGCGCTACTGACCCCTAAATAAACTCCAAGTTCAATATATAATGTCGAATCCACGATAGCCTTCGCACTCTATTCTTTCGGCAACTAACCTGTCGACCCTAGCATGCCTAGGCCCTCTTAACGCCCAAGCTACTAGATTGCCAACACTCGAGTATGTTCCCTCCAAACGCATTTCAACCCGGCTGTCAGGTAGATTTCTAACCCAACCATTAACACCAAAGGTCTTAGCCACCGCTTTAGTGTTAGCACGGAAAAACACTCCTTGAACCCTACCTTCAACATAAACCCTTAAGCACACTTGTTCCTCCATGATTTATCACCTTTTTATTGTTATAATCTAAGAAACAATTAGTTAAACAATATAGGTGTAACCCATGGATTCATCGAGTAATGGGATTTGGATGAACCTGGCTTTCCAAGCCGGAGGCGGGGTAATCCTAGGCTTCGCTACCGGGTTCGCAGTGAAAAAGTTATTGAAGCTTCTTCTCATAGTTCTAGGACTGTTCACATTAGGGTTACTCTACCTAGCTAATGAAGGTATAATATCGGTTAACTATGACGCCCTTAAGAGCAAAATAGAAGGGGCGGCTGGGCATATAGCTGGCGCGGGGGTCAGTATGAAAACATATATTATTATGAACGTGCCTTTCGCTGCTAGTTTCCTGGTGGGATTTGCAGCTGGGTTCAAGCTAGGCTAGATGCTTTTAATCCCTGGACCTATTTCTCTACCTTCGCAGAAGCTATCTATTACTACTTGCGTTTTATGGAACTCGCCTAGAATTCCTAGTATATCGCTTGGAACCTTAGTTTCCAGGCATAGTTTTCCAGGGAGGGGGTCAACGAGTTTTAAGCCCCGTCTTCTCTTTTCACCCCAGATTGTATTGTTTATCTTTACTACTTCCCTCGCTAGATCTGCTAGTTCTTTATAACCTGTTTTCTCTGGCCATACTTGTTCGTGAACGCTTTCACCGTAGAGTTCCCTGTAAATCGCGTCTGTTACTATCGGCATTATGGGGGATAGCACTACTAGTATACGTCGAAGGATCTGATGCAGTGCATACCACGTTCCTCTCTGAAACTCTTCCGGGTATTTCCCGTCTCTATTATAGGCGGTTTTCTTTGATAGTTCCAGGTAATGGCTAGCGAAGAAGTTCCAGGTAAACTCGTATATTAGGTGGATCGGGTCGAACACGTCGAGGTCGTTGTAGCCTTCATCTATTCTTTCAAGGTACTCATCCAATAATCCTAGAAATGCTTTATCTAAGTTAGATAGCTCATAGTTATTTTCCGGTTCGGGGAAACTGCTTATGAATCTGGCTACATTCCATAGTTTAGTGGCGAAAAGCCTACCCGTTCGAATCATATCACGGTTGAACCTGTAATCATACCCGAGTTTCGCGGAGGCTGCAGCCCAGTATCTAAACGCGTCCGCGCCTTCTTCGTCAAGAATAGGCTCCGGGTCTACAACGTTTCCAAGGCTTTTATGCATGGCTCTACCCTTGGGGTCAAGCCCCATTCCGGATATTCTAATCCACTTGAATGCAACCCTACCAGTCAACTGGTATACTCTAAGAAGGCTATAGTACAGCCATGTTCTTATGATCTCGTATCCCTGGGGTCTCAAAGTGCTGTCTTTAGCTTTCTCATAGAATGCCTTGTTGTAGAACCACTGTGTAACATATAGCATTGAACAGCTACTGTCGAACCATGTGTCAAAGGTTTTCTTTTCCCCTACTAATTTTTCTCTCGGGGCTCCGCATACTGGGCATTTATCAAAGGGTGGCTCATCTATCCAGGGCCTATAGTATTTCCCAGGTTCCGGAACTATTTTTGCACCGCACTCAGTACAGTGCCATACCGGGATTTCGGTGCCATAATATCTATCCCTCGATATGGGCCAATCCATTGTTATACTATTCATCCAGTCTAGAAGCTTTCTTTTATGCATCGAAGGTTTGAATTCTATTTTATCAATCAACCTTCTAAGACTAGGTAAGAATTCCATTTGTTTTAGGAAGTACTCCCTCCTATGTATGATTTGTATCGGCGTGTGACACCTCCAGCATACAGGGACTTTGTGAGTTATTTCTCTTTTATCTACGAGGAGACCTTTCTCCTCCAACAACTCAACAATCCTTTCTCTCGCTTTGTCAACCTTGAGTCCGGCTAGGGGGCCTGCATCCTCTGTTAGCCTGCCATCCTCGTCTATTATAATCTTGGGGGTTAGACCGAGTTCCTTGAACATCCTGACATCGTCCTCGTCCCCATAGCTACATATCATCATTAAACCGGTGCCATAGTTCGGATCAACCTGGGGGTGTGAGACTATTTTCAATTCATGCCCGTAAATGGGGGCTAATGCAGTTTTTCCCTCAAGACTCTTATACCTCTCGTCGTCCGGGTTGTATGCAAGGGCTTTGCATGATGCTATGAGCTCTGGTCTAGTTGTTGATACATATAGTGGTTCACCTGTCTCTTTTAGACTGTAAGTAATAGTGTATAGATAGCCTCTCCTCTCCTCATACTCTACCTCGGCCTCAGCAAGGGTGGTTTTACACCTGGGGCACCATCTGACTGGCCTCTCGTCTTCATAAATCATACCTCTCTTCCATAACTCAATAAACGTGGCTTGAGTCATAGTCCTATACTTAGTACTGTCAGTCCCATTCTTCCAGTAAGTATGACTGCACCCCATTTTCTCCATTACAGTTACAAGCTCATTTTCAACCTCGTCGAGGAAACTGCTGCATAATTGAATGAACTTCTTCCTGCCTTCAGGAGTTGAAGCCATCTCATGCGCGTTTATATTATAGGTTTTCTCTACTTTCACCTCGACTGGGAGGCCGTTCCTGTCAACGTAAAACGGGAATACGACATTGTATCCTTTTAGCCTGAAATATCTAGCTATCATATCAATCTGAGAGTAGTGTGCTGCCCCTGCAACGTGCCATTTACCACTCGGATAGGGTGGAGGAGTATCTATGACTAGTAGAGGCCTGGTATCCTGGGGGTTCATACTGTAAGTGTAAAGGTTTTCCTCCTTCCATTTAGCAATTATTTCGTTTTCCCTCTTCACATCCCAGCGTTTCTCCTTGATCCTAGGCTTGAATTCTACCATGCACCCGGCACCCGGGGATTGTATTCATGCCAGGGTGGAATATTAATGAATCCCGGGAAAGTAAACTTTTTATTGGTAAAATAAACCGATTATAGTGAAACTGGTGGGAAATAAGTTGGAGGAACAGATTATTGCGTATGTTCTAGTAAACACGGAGGTAGCTAAGGAGCATGAAGTTGCTGATGCCATAAAAGAAGAATTCAAAGACAATATTGAGGATGTAAGGGTTACTTACGGCCAGTTCGACGTGGTTGTGAAGGTGAAAGCATCTTCTCTAAGAGAGGTAGATAAGATTATAACCAAGATGAGGAGTCTCCCTGGAGTGCTCACCAGTCTAACCCTCATCGGAACTTAACCTAGCATCTCCAGGTACCCTATACCTCAGTATAGCAATAATTCCACCGAGAGGGAGTAACCTTCGAGCCACCGGCGACTTAGTGGGTACGATAATAACATCAGCTCTATACCTCTCAGCGTTCTCCAAGATCTCCTCCACGAGAAGACGAGTATTCTCGTCAGGAGAATAGAGTAACTCGTCAACCATCACTATTTTTCCAACTGCACCTAAACTTGAAACTCGGGCGACATCCACCGGTGTATAAGCTATGAGATCTTGATCCTTAACTAGTAGCTTATTAAATTCCTCTAAGACCCCCTCAGCCCTGACAGCCTCGACCTCCCTGAGAGCCTCAGTGATTTTATCCCTCTTTAAGGCCTCCTCCACCCCTTTAACACCGCCCATACTAGTATCATCTACCAGTACTTTCTTGCCGAGAATCATCCCCCTGACACGATCAGCAAGCATCTCCTTCAAAAATCCCGGGCCCACCAACACCATGGTATCAGCATTATACCGTGAAGTATAGTCTACTATCCTACCTGCCAGTGACGCTAATTCCTTCTCTAAAGCCTGCTCCCTACTCGGATCGTCTTTTCCGGGCAAATAAATCTCGGACTCCTCGAGGATCTTCAAACCCTGAACGCTGACTAATCCAATAGCATACTCATCATAGTCGACTGCAATAACTATTGCCTTACCTCTAAACGTTTTCCTAGAAGCCCTCTCCAAGTCCCTCTTACTCCAACCCTCCGGCTTCTCTATCTCCAACTTCATTCCAGGCTTGAAGTTCAGTGAGTGCCAAGAACCCTTCAAACCGTATCTCTCCGGCCCCTCCACTATAATTCCTTTAACCCTAAGACTCCCTGAAAACGGTTGGAACTCAACTCCCCTCACTTTTACCGTAAGTACCATAGGCCTCCTTTCCGCTTCCCCAGTCTCAGATACCTTAACATCCCTAGTGGTCTTACTGGTGACTAGATCACCCTTCCTCAATAGCGTCCTAAGTATCCAGAGATCCTCCTCTGACTCTAATCTCAACCTAATTTTTCTACTCTTCTTATCGAGCTGCTCTACCTGCACTACCTTACACCTAGGTCCAACATAATTAATGTTAGATTACAGTCTAATTATAATGAAGTGCTGGTAGAAGGCAATGTGCAGTAGTAACTTGATAAGAATAGCCTCTAAGGAGGATTTACCTTTTATTTATAGGATCGAGGTGGAGGTATTTGGAGTGGATGCTTGGCACCCAGCTGCATTAGGCTTCTTCCTGTACCTTGATCTTGCAAGGTTCCTAGTATACAACGATGGTGAAGTAGTAGGATATGCTATTGGATTGCTGGAGAAAAGGAATTATGGGCACATATTGAATATAGCCGTTAGAAGAGATCATAGGAGAAAGGGTGTTGGAAGCCTCCTTTTATCCCAGCT
>WALV01000034.1 GCA_015522645.1 Candidatus Tiamatella sp. | reverse complement strand
CTGATGTTGTACTTAATGACTGCATATACCTAGAATCCTATGACTTGATTAGACCGGTAGAATTCGTGCCGTACGGGGCCCTATATACTGGAGTACCAGCGGTCGATAACCCTGTTGGGAACTGCATACCTTTCACAGTGTTTGCCGGATTATTCGCTAAAGAGCTGGGTAAAGCCAGAGAATTCGGTACAGTGTTTGCTAGGCTTCTCGGATTACCAGAGGCACAGCAGAATGAAATGGCTGCACTCTTCGAGTCTTTGGATAGGAGCTACCTGACCGATAGCAATAAAGCCATCGGGTTCCTGGCGAAGATTCAGGAGATTCAAGCAGAGGGCTTAGCTGCGAGGTTCGGTTTGTCGAAGAACCAGCTTCTAGAGGAGCTGAGGACCAAGGGGTTCATAGTATTGAAAGATAAGGAGGAAATCCTGAATGAGAACATGGAGGTCCTTGAGAACCACAAGCTTTACACGGCTACAGGGCTACTAGAAGTATATAGTATAACATTATATGCTGCGGCTAAGAGTCTTAAGGGTGCAATAAAGCCTGAGTGGCATCCTCTAATAGACTGGGTGCCTCCAAGGGTTGAACAGGTAAACGGGGAGTTGAATGGTAATGAATTCTACGTTATATATGGGAAAGTCCCTACAATGACTCATACAAGCACCGCGGATAACCCTCTCCTCGAGAGGCTAACACGTGAGGACTATAGGAGGATATGGATCCACTCCAGCAGAGCAGCCGGGTTGGGGGTCTCAGAAGGCGACATGGTAGAGGTGTGTAGTACTCTTGGAAAATGCTACAACATGAGAGTACATGTAACGGAGAGAGTAAGGCCCGACACGGTATTTGTTCCATTCGCATACGGCCTTGAAAGCCCTAGAATGAGATTCGCCCCTGGACCAGATGAGACTGTGCCTTATAATAAGATTGTGCCGCCTGAGATCGACCCTGTCACAGGGAGCGCGATCCTAGGCGACACAGTCGTGTCTATAAAGAAGGCTTGAGGAGGTGACGTGAAATGACTAGGTATGCTATGGTTATAGATATAGATAGGTGTATGGGTTGCGGTGCCTGCGAAGCAGCGTGCATAGCTGAGAACTTAAACAGTGACGTTAGAGAGCTGGAGTTCCAACCCAAGAAAAGCTTCCTTTCAGGCCTACTAGGCCTACACGGAGAGGAGCCTCCAGCAGAGTATATAGTTGAGCAAGCAGCAGAGCAGACTGAGGGTCTTCTAGATAAGAATCCAAAGAAGGCGAAAGAGAAGGCTATGGAGCTGGTTAACAAGTTATGGCTTAGAACTGAGATATATGAAATAGAAGGCGGTAAGTATCCGGAACCCGGTATGATGCTGTACCACAGGATATGCCAGCACTGTGACAATGCTCCATGCGTTACAGTATGCCCTACACATGCCAGTTTCCAGACGAAGGAAGGAGTCGTGCTAGTTGACCCGAACAAGTGTATACTATGCGGTGCATGTATAGCAGCATGCCCATATGCAGCTAGGCAAGTTAACTTATTGACAAAGACTATTGACAAGTGCACATTCTGCTATCACCGTGTAGAGAAAGGATTGCTGCCAGCATGTGTAGAGACGTGCCCAGCACATGTAAGAATATTCGGTGACTTAGATGATCCGAACAGTGAGGTTTACCAGATAGTGCAGAGAAACACTGCCGTGCCTGGAACACCTCACGGCCCAGTAAGGCATACAGCCGCTAGAGTATACTATGTAACATCAGGGCATTACAAGCCTAACGTTGAAGAGATCCATCAAGAAAAACTTAATGAAACCAAGGCTTGGGGAGACTAGGATCCTTTTTAAAGTAGAACTACTTCATACCTTTTTAAATTAACCAAGTAGGGTATCCTCTTATACATTACTCTGTTTGTGGTGTTGAGTTTGGACAAGCTACATAGAACATACTCGAGGTCCTATAGACTGCTAGGCATAGCATTCCTCCCACCATCTACAGCTAGACCACTACTGAATTCTCATACCGGTGATATAATCGATCAATTACTAGAGACTGACCCGGAACTAGAGGGCTGGCATCCCAAAATTGGTGAAGCGGTTAATAACGTTAAAACACTAGCTAGTAACTTAAAGAAGTGCCTAAGTGACGATGGATGCTGGGAAACCTTTGCCAGCGAGTACTCCTCACTTACTGTCTCGGGATACAAGCACGTCAAGTGCCCTCCATACGAGAGTGTCTATGTTGTACACGGGGGCTACAAGATGATAGAAGTACCGGCTATCGGTGAGAGCTTAGATAGATACTACTCGTTACTAGGGCTCAAAGCTGACAAGGAAAAGGTCTTCGGCTCTGATAATATAAGTGTTGAACTGGAATTCCTGGCTGCACTGCATGACGCTGAAGCCCTAGCATTGAAGGGATCCCTAATCGATGTTAACCCGCTTGATATAGGCGAACTTAGGGGTGCGTTTATGGAGGATCACTTGTCGAAGTGGACAGCCGAGTTTACTTCATGCCTGAAAAATAATACTGGAAACAGTCTTATAACCAATATGGCTGTCACCTTAGAGTCACTATTATTATCTGAAAGATACTTGTAGGCTCCTGTTCATTCTTTTTATCATTGAAAATAACATTATAGTTAACCGAGGAGGCCATGACGGCTTGAAGAAACCTAGGATAAGATATGATATTATAGTTGAAGTAGATGGCAGGGAAGTGCTTGACGGACTGACATCCCAATTACTCCTAGAAGTGAAGAACAAGGGATCTCTTCTAAAGGCCTCTCAGTCCCTGGGAATCCCTTATTCCAAGGCATGGGATATGTTGAATAGAGCAGAAAGGATTTTAGGGGAAAGACTAATTGAAACCTGGAGAGGCGGGGGGAGTAGAGGCGGGGCCCGGCTAACCAGAGCAGCTGAAGAGTTACTAAACGCTTACTTAGCTGGAGAGAAAAAGATAGTCGAGTGTATTGGCCCTCTATTTCCTAGAACCAGCCTTCAAGTGGCACCTTCCCTCATAGTCGCTTATAGCCATGATCATATAATTGAAGTTATTGTGGAAAGAATTAAGGCTAAGCTTCCAGTTGAAGGGGTTTGCAGTGGTTCACTGAGAGCTCTAGCTATGCTATCACTCGGAGAGAGCGATGTTTCCTGCACTCATCTGTACGATCCGAGTGAAAACAGTTACAACGAGTCATATTTACGGAAATACTATATAGAGAACCCCGTTCGTTTAGGGGGTTTTGAGAGAGAAGTAGTGTTTACAGTTAATCCTAGTTTAGATGTAAGCAACATAGAGGAGGTACTGGAATTACTTAGAAAAGGAGAGATTAGAATTGTGAATAGAAACCCGGGCAGTGGTACTAGACTGTACTTGGATCTTTTCCTGGAGAAAGCCAGTATCGATAAATCAATAATTAAAGGATACGATAACGTCAAGTTTACCCATGAAGAAGTAGCCCGTGAAATAGCTTCTGGTAGATCTGAGGCAGGCATAACTATCCGGTATTACAGCGAGCTCTACGGTTTGAATGGATTCACAGTCGGATGGGAGAAATACGAGTGTTTCACTACGTTTAATAGGTTAGGTTCTGAAGGAGTGAAATTGTTCCGAGAGGCTCTTAACTCTAGGCTGACGAGGGAGATGATAGATAAGTTACCTGGGTATAGGTGGATTGAGGTAGAATAATTCTTATGTGGAATCCTCCCGGGATTTTCCTAATAGCTGCCTCTCGATAAGTGTCTTCATCTTGCATTCCTGGCAAAGCCATAGCTGCTCCAGGACCCATTCATCAGCTCCTGACTCCCTGAGTTTCTTTTCAAGCATAAGCAAGTATTTCCTGGATCCTATTGGTTTCCCGCAGCGCCTACACCTAGCGATTTCGTCTCTAGCTAGGACATGCTTCTCTTCGTCTAGCACTTGCTTATCGAACTCGTAATCCAGTTTCAATGCATTGTATGGGCATACTTTCTCGCATATCCCGCATGCAGTACACCTATCCATGTGGAAGACTAATTTAGTCTCGTCCCCCTCGTTCACTCTTTCTAGTGCTCTGAAGGGGCATAGGTTGGAGCACGAGTCGCATACAGGGCATTTCTCTTCATCTACCTTAACTAATCCGACGACAGCATCATTGAATTTTGCTCTTTCAACCCCCAGGGATGACAGGATTTTATAGGCATCCGTCTTCTCTTTCGTTATTGAGTAATCTTCTTCTAGAACCTTTACAGTCAAAGGCCTATTTAATACCTCTGTTAACTCTGTTGACTGTGTTATTATTCTCGGTATAGCCCCCAATGGCTCCATATTCCTTAGTCTTGCCTCGAATACCTCTCTGCCGCCGCATTTACCTATTCTTTCCTCGCTACAGTAAACCACCGTTGAAAAACCCTTGGATGCCGCAGCTAGTATATGGTAATCTGAGAGCCATCCAGGGCATTCTATGTTAACGAAAATCGTTGGATATAATGTTTCTATATTTACTCGAGTTAACTCGGGTAGCGAATCATTACACGCCCCAATAAGGTATCCTGGCTTATCAGTTTGTCTACGGATAATAGATAGAAGATATGTCATTGATTCTATGTTCCATTGAGGCATTAGTAGGAAGCCGAATGGGCATGATCCCGTGCATAAACCACATCCCGTGCATTTGTCTAAATTAACTTGGGGTGGTTTACCTATGAGAGCTTGGTATGGGCATGCTTCAATACAAGCATTGCAGTACTTCCAGGATTTACATGCTTCAGGCTGTATGAGCATTGGAGCGGGATAATAGTCTAGTAATGATTTAAACGGTGATGTCAGGATCGTTCTCCTATCTACCGTTTTGGTTGGCCTTATTTTATAGAGAGCGTTTTGAGCCATGAATGAAAGGAGGGAGGAGTGCTTTGCATGCACTAGGTGGCGTGGATCGACCTCTGGGATATAGTTGAATTCCATAGTATCTAAAGGGTGGTAAAGATAGATATTAGCACCCCTCTTCTCGAGTTCCCTTCGTACAATAGGATAGTGCTCCCATGCTTTCGGGTATAACCCTATAACAGGCAGGTCTTTAGATACGCTTGCTATAATTGCGTCCTCCATTTCATCTTCGGTGCTGTAAATCAAAGTATATGCGTTCAGTGACCCTATTTGTTCTATTATCTCCTTTGTTGTCACTACAACCAATTCTCAACACACCGTAGATATGCGTTTTTGTAATAAGAATATTAATCAATCCTTTATAGATTCCGCTAGGGGTAGAACTGATATTACAATGACTTCTCTATTTAAACATCCTCCTTCTGATCCTGGTGATCCTGGAAGACTACAGGTTCGGAGGGTATGACTTCAGCCGGTATTGGCATCCCATCGTTTCCGCGTCTTTTATGTTTAGCTCCAAGCTTTGCTGCCAGCATTATTGTAGCAAACATAGCCGTACCTATTACAACCATTCCTACTCCACTAGGATCCGGGCTTATGGCTGCTCCTAAAAACATGCTTAGAATAAAGATATACTTTTTATTCTCACCGACAAACCATCCTTCTTCCACAATATTAAATGATACCAACAAGTATATTATTAATGGGACTTCGAAAGCTACTCCTGTGGCTAGTGCTATTAGTACTATCGTGGAAAAGAGTTGCTCCACATCCGAAAATGCTATTAGTGTATTACTTCCTACGACAGCTGCAGAGGTTACGATCATTATTTTAAAAGCAAAAGGGAGAACTATAAAGAAAGCAATCGCGATGCCTGCTAGAAATAATCCGATTGACGCGATTGCAAGTGATTTTATCCTTGCTTTCTCATTAGGGTATAGTGCTGGTTCCACATAGGCATATATTTCATGTGCTATTACAGGGCTTGCGCCTAAAAGTCCTAGAAGTAACGCCGTCTTTATTAGAAGGTTAAATCCCGCGAACGGGTTATACTGTGCTATATGTACAGCAAACGTTTTCCCGTGCCAAGTAACAGTTTTAGGTAGAACATAGCTTATAACTGCATTTGGAAAGTAACTAACTAGTGGAATATAGTATTTAAAGTCGACTGGAATGAATGATAGTACACCAGCAGTAACTATTACAGCTATAAAAATTCTTCTCAGACGTATTGAGAGTTCTACCAAGTGATCCATTATAGGTTTCTCTTTATCATGAGGGGGTATGCCGTCTTCAAATCTCTCCCTCCTTAGTTCATTCAATACCATACACCATTATCATCCACTGTAAAAGCTACATTACCTATTAGGTTCAGCTAATTCAGTATTGGTTATAATGCAAGTCAGGCCCTAATTTGCTTGAATTTTCTATATAATACCTTTCTCTTTAGCTTTCGCCAGTACCTCTTTCACAAGTTCAGTATCACTCTTGCCTTTAGTAGATACCTCTAGTTTGCTAGCTAGCTTCCTAACTAAGTCCATATCGATATTGCTTGATGATTCACTTGACTCAGAGGCAGCGCTAAGCTTTTTAGCTTGACCTATGGTTTCTTCGTCATACAATCCTTGGCTGGCTTTTTTGAATTCTCTCATAGCTTGACCCAGACCTTTAGCTAATTGAGGGAGTTTTGATGGCCCTAGTATTAGGAGCAGTATAACTAGTAGAATCAATAGCTCGTCCCCTTGGAAAATCGCGCCCACTCCAGACACCTCTCAACTTACTGTCTTTTTTCATGTTTTCATCCTATGGTAATAAGCTTATATACAGTTTTCTCTATAATTCCTCAGAGATACCTGTAAAACTCTCTGTTCCTTATTTCTATTACTCTTTGAGCATCTTTTCTCGCATGGATAGACAGTAAGAATAGTTCTAGTGATTCGTATTGCTCTGATTCCATTAGGTATAAGATACTTGCCTGATAATAATTCTTGTTTCTAATCTGAGTTAATGACTCTAAGAAGAGGTCGCCTTTGCTTAATATTATTTTTGTCCTAGACGGGGTGGAAATGCGTGTTTGATTCGAGTCAGTTGTATTCATGTTTAGAAACTCTATATATGTACTTGAGAAGTGAGACCAATCTGGGTAGATAGTGTTCTTTGCTCCTCGATACATATCGGTTGTTCTCGTTAAATGCTTTCTTAAAATGCATGACTCTTTCAGAGTTTGTAGAACGCTGTTTCTAACGTACCCCAAGGTTACAGCTGGATATCCTTCCTGTAGTAATGGCGATAGCGCTTCTACGCTTGTTTCCTCAGCCATTTCAGCTATTTTTCCCAGTGTGTCAGCCTTAATGTAAGGGTAGTCAACCGCTACTATCCAGAAGTACCTGTATTTATGAACGATATCCGTTGTTATACTTGAAAGACCCCTGGGGGGGCCGTTACAGGGTAAGTCTTTATCCTTGACCGGTTTACCTCCTAGCTGAACAGCTAGATCTAAAGCTTCTTCTGGAGTTTTCTCCGAGTAGGATACGAATACGCTATTAGTGAGCTGGGATAATTCCTTGAAAACTCTTTCGAGGAAGGTTTTTCCATTAATTATTTCAAGTGCTTTAGGTTTGCCGTATCTCTTAGATGCACCCCCTACTAATATTATGCCTGCCGCGTCATCCATATCTTATCCTTGTATTTCCTGTATCTCATATAGAGTTAATTATTATTGGGTATAACATTATCAACCTTTGCTGGTGTAGCGAGTGGCGTATAAGAGGGTCAGTGATAGGGAACTCAGGTTACTGAGGCCGTTACCAGTGTTTTTATTGTTTACAGGTTCGATGATTGAAGGTGACTTAGATGTTATGACGTTGAGCTGGGTCACTCCTCTATCTAAGAGGCAGAGGAACATGGGGGTTGTGGTTGAGAAGGGGAATTATTCTTGGTCGTTGCTAAAGAAGTATCCTTGGTTTACTATAGCCATACCGGATTCCTCTCAGGCTGACTTAGTTAAGTATGTTGGAACTAGGACTGGGCGTGAGGTCGATAAGATTCTGGTTACTGGAATTAACCTTTCTCCTTGGGAGGGGGATGAGAATATTCCGTTTCCCCATGGATTCATGGGCGTGTTGGTTGCTAGGGTTATTCGGGAGGTCGACTTTGACGCGTCCACTATGTTTGTAGGGCATGTTGAAGGTGCATACGCTGATATAGACGCTTATGATGATGAGCGTGGCTGGGTTATTGAAGAGAGAAAACCCGTTCTACATTTAGCTAAGCATTTCTTCACCTTTCCCTGTGAAAGGGTTTCCGTGGTAAATACGCGTTGGGGTATTGGTGTCAAGAAGCCCTGGAGAGAATTGTTTAAGTCATAGTAGCATTTCTTTGAGAACGAGTGGCAATAGCCGTGCTAGCCCTCTCCATTCTTTTCTAGTAGGATCACTAGGGCTCCATGCCAGGGAGCCCGCGGGAGAGCCTACTTCTATTCTCCCCAGCCGTGATACTGTTCCCCCAGAAGCCATGGCAGCCATAACGGTGTATGAGTGGAAGGCTTCCTCCGGGTTCAACGCTTCATCTTTCCTGCAAAGTATTGTGCTGCAATCTGAGTAGGAGGCTCTGAGAGTCTCCCAAGGCTGGTAAGGATCCACGGGGGAGTCCGTTGAGAACGATACTTTCACCCCTTTACGAATCATTGTTTTGAAGCGATAAGCGTTTAACGCCCGGTCTCGTCCTAGCCTCTTATCTAGCCACCAGTCTCCTATCCTAAAGTATGGTTGGACAACAACGTGTATTCCGAGTGCAGAGGCACGTGAGATGTCGTTATTATCTGATAGGCTGAAATGCTCTATTCTACCGCTACTGTTTATTCCCAGTTTCTCGTAGGCGTCTAATACCTCTGATATAGCTTGATCCCCTATTGCGTGCGTTGCTACTCGCAGACCCCTCGAAACTGCTTTACCGGCGATTTCCACTATATCCCTCGAGGTTAGAAGTAGCCGTCCCTTAGTATCCTTGTCTTCATAAGGTTCTTCTAGTGCCGCAGTATGGGCACCGAAACTGCCGTCTGCAAATAATTTTACTCCAGCAACCGAGACGTTGTTATCTTTTACTAGGTTAAACTCATTCAATCTATTATAGTCAGGATAGCATGATATCTTGTGGATTAATTCATTCCGCCCGGATAGTTCTAGGAGAGTGTCATACTCACTTGGAGGACAACTCATACTGGAGACGCCGGCTATGCCTGATTCTGCTAACTCATTGAGCGCTGCTTTCAGGAACTCCCTTATGTTCCCGTTCCTTTCTAGCAACCCGTTAACAGTATACTCAACTGCATCTTCTATCAGTATTCCTTTCTCAGTATCCACATAATCAGGGTACTTTTTATATGGCTCTACGAGTCGGAGAGCTTCTGTATTCGCCACTGCCATATGGCCGCATACTCTTACAGCTATAGCCGGTCTATCATGCACATATTTATCAAGCACTCTCCTTGTAGGTAGCACTCCAGGGGTGTCAAATGCTTCTTGATCCCAGCCCCTACCAAACGCTATACTTCTCTTTAGTTCTGCAAGCCGTCTCCCTATCTCCTCCGGGTTTCTCGCATTCCCGAGATCAGCACTTAGGAGTTTTAGCCCCGTGCCTGTGAGGTGCATATGAGCGTCGATGAACCCAGGGAATATGTATCCATCTAAATGGACTGCTTTAGCATATGTTATAGCTTTGTTTATACCCGTGATTAATCCTGTTGCAGCGTCTATGGTAATGCGGTTCCCTAAGAATTCCAGGTTGCTATTCAGTATACCTCTAGTCTCAATAGTTAATGTAGGCATTGTTTATACACTATTCACAAGAATATTATGCAAACAAGTATATTATTATAGGTCCTGTAATTATTTCACTCATAGGATTACTAGGCATAGTTAGAACAGGAGTGTGGAAGTATTGGTGAATAAGAGAATTATGATTCCAACGGAAGAGGAGATTAAGGAAGGACTAGTCACGGACATATACTTCTATCGCACGAAGAGGATCCTTGAAGAAGCCGGTTTAGCTGATGTTAAAGTTAGAATGGAAGTTCATTCATATAAGCTACCAAGTAACTATAAGTGGGCTGTTTTCGCAGGGTTATCCGAAGCAATTAGTCTTCTAGAGGGTAAGGATATAACTGTTTACGCGCTACCGGAGGGAACTTTCTACAGGGAAAAAGCTCCTCTCATGGTCATTGAAGGCAAATACTCTGATATGGCTATGTTTGAAACTGCAATACTCGGCATATTGAGGCATGCAACCAGTGTTACAACTAAAGCAGCAAGAATCAAGAAGCTAGCCGGGGATAAAGCAGTTCTGTTCTTCGGTCTTAGAAGCAGTCATCCCGCTATTTCCCTGGTCCTTGATAAATACAGTTATATGGGAGGGCTGGATGGCGTGAGTGGTTTACTCGCCGAGAAGTATCTGGGGTTGAAGCCTAAGGGTACGATGCCTCATGCTTTAATCATTATCTTTGGGAACCAGGTAGAAGCGTGGAAGTGGTACGCAGAGATATACGGTAAGGAGTCGCCGATAATCGCCCTTGTCGATACATTCATGGATGAAAGATACGAATCCTTGTTAGCTGCGAGGGAGCTAGGGGATAAGCTTGGTGGAGTAAGGCTTGACACTCCTGGAAGTAGGAGAGGTAGGATGAAAGACATCGTTGAAGAGGTTAGGTGGACCCTGGATATAAACGGATACGGGAATGTGAATATAATAGTTAGCGGAGGCATAGATGAAGACGGCATAGAAGAGCTACGTGACGTTGTTGACGGCTTTGGAGTAGGCACCAGTATAGCATGGCCTAAGAACGTTGATATCAGCATGGATATAGTTGAAGTTGACAAAGGCAGGGGTTGGGAGAAAATAACAAAGAGGGGGAAACTGCCTGGAGCCAAAGCACTTTACCGTTGCCCAGGAATACATGACTACATTACACTACTGGACGAGGAGCCGTCAGAAAGCTGTCCTGACGGCTCTAAACCAACCCGGCTTACAAGGAAAATAATGGAGAATGGTAGGGTAGTAGATCAGCTGCCAGGCCTCATAGAGGTCAGGGAATATGTGCTTAGGCAGTTAAGGGAGGCGGAAATCTAGAGTTGGGTGAGCAAACTATTTGTAGAATAGTTACCAGCGACAGTATTATCAAAGGAGAGAAACAGGACTCCGCCCTCGAGTTCTTCAACAACAAAGCCAAGTCACTAGGGTTCAACCCTTATACAGTCTACAAGCCTAATAGCTTAATTGAAATCCGTGATTCAGTAGAGAAGCTATTATTGACTGGCTGCAAGGTTATAATAGTTACAGGCGGGACAGGAGCATCTCCCTGGGATTTAAGCGTCCAAGCAGTAGAGCCTTTGGCTGATAAAGAGCTGCCTGGTATAGGTGATTTACACAGGTTCGTATCGTTTAACAAGGGTGTGAAAGCCGCTTGGGCTTCCAGAGTAACCGGATTCGTTTCCGGTTCCTCGATAATATTCACTGTTCCAGGCAATCCTGATGCCCTGAAAGTTTTATTCGAGATAATAGGGGATAAACTCCGCCACGTCCTGCAAGAGGTTGGAGGAGAGAAGGTTCACAACCATCAAGGGTAACACTAGTTACTCTGAATTAGTCAACGTGCAGAGAAAACGAATTTATTTATTATTCCCAACTTTTTTCTCAAGATAAGAGGTTTACGTGCTTCGAACGGGATGAGAATCTTGAAGGTGGAATAGAATGGTTCAAAACTTATTCATAGAGGAGTATAGGCATCCCCCTATTTATAAGCTTGGAACAGAGCTCGTTGAGAGAAAAGGCCTGGGGCATCCGGATTATATAGCTGACTCGGCAAGTGAAATGGCTAGCCGGGAGCTCAGTAAATACTATCTAAAGGAATATGGGAAAATACTCCACCATAACTTGGATAAAACCCTTCTTGTTGGGGGACAGGCGAAAGTCTATTTCGGAGGAGGCCAGATAATACATCCCATATACATAATAGTATCAGGTAGGGCTGTAACTGAAGTAAAAACAGAAGATGGAGTAGATGAGGTACCCGTTGGATCCCTTATTGTCGGAGCAGTAAAGAGATGGATAAAAGAGAACATGAGGTTCCTCGAGCCTGAAGAACATGTTATAGTTGATTATAAAATCGGTAAAGGAAGCGCTGATCTAGTCGGAATATTTGATACTGTCAGATCAGCCCCCAGATCTAATGATACAAGCTTCGGAGTAGGATATGCTCCGCTTTCCCCCCTAGAGTCACTAGTGTTTAAGACGGAGAGACTGCTTAATAGCAGGGAGGTAAAGAGTAGTATTCCCGCTGTAGGAGAAGACGTTAAAGTCATGGGTTTAAGGAAAGGAGACACCATTGACCTCACGATAGCAATGGCCGTCGTATCCAGCCTTGTTGCGGATAAGGAGGAATACTTATCTGTAAAGGAGGAGGTTAGGGAGAAAGTTCTAGATCTCGCTGCGAGAATAGTGCCTGACTACAATGTAAATGTGTATGTAAACACGGGAGACACCCCGGAGAAGGGTATATTCTACCTAACATACACTGGTACCAGTAGCGAGCACGGGGACGATGGCATGACCGGCCGTGGAAACAGGGTTAACGGCCTGATCACCCCTCTGAGACCGATGAGCTTGGAGGCTACCGCGGGTAAGAACCCTGTCAGCCATGTTGGTAAGATATATAATGTTGCAGCGATGCTAGCCGCTAACAAGATTGCAGGCGTTGTTAATGATGCAGAAGAGGTTTACGTAAAACTATTAAGCCAGATTGGAAGGCCTATAGATGAGCCCTTGGCTGCTAGCGTAATGGTGAACCCGGGGGAGGGGAGAGAACTAACACTGAATGAAAAAGAGGAAATAAGCGGTATAATCAATGAAATCGTGGGTAATATAATGAGAATCACTGATATTATCCTAAATGGTGAAACCATCCTCTTCTAAAGACTTAAACCTTATAGCTCCTTCCTCTATTACCTTTAGATGATGACCACTGGCTATACCAACCCCTCTATTATTAACGGGGATGAGGAGGCTCGGGAATCTGATAAAAACAGGACCGAGTTTAAATGAAAAAGACTATCATAGCCTTACATGCCTAGATACGCTTGCTTGAACTTCGAGTTCTCCATTAACTCATCTATAGCTCCTTCTAAAACTATTCTCCCATTCTCCATAACATAACCATAATCCCCTATGCTAACAGCCATCTGAACGCTTTGCTCCACCAATAGCACTGTCAGGCCCTCCTCGTCTCTCAGCCTCTTAATTACCCTACCTATATCTTGAACTAATTTAGGCGCCAAGCCTAGACTAGGCTCATCCATCATCAGTATCTCCGGGTTGGACACTAATCCCCTAGCTATGGCTAACATTTGCTGTTCCCCACCGCTCAGTGTTCCTGCTTGCTGATTCAGCCTTTCTTTCAGCCGAGGGAAAAGATTGAACACCTTCTCAAGATTCTCCTCAAACTTCTCCCTTGCCCTCCGTGTAAAGGAAGCCAAATATAAGTTCTCGTAAACAGTTAATTGAGGCCATAGTCTTCTTCCCTCTGGAACAAGTATTAAGCCCTTTTCAGCTCTATGATGAGCTGGTAACATAGTAACTTCTTCATCATTAAATTTTATCTTTCCGCTCCAAGCCTTCAATATGCCGGAAATAGTCCATAACGTAGTAGTTTTCCCAACACCGTTAGAACCCAAAAGCGTTGTTATAGTACCTCTCTCGACTTTAAGGCTAACACCGTGTAGTACCTCTGTTTCACCATACCCAGAAACTAAATTTTCAACCCCAAGTAAAATAGACATCTCACTCACCTTTTTTGTACGAATTTAAGTGCTAACTCAGGATTTCCTAGATATGCTGCTATAACCTCCGGGTTGTTAGCTATCTCGCTCGGTGTTCCCTCAGCTATTTTCCTACCAAAATCCAAAACTATCATTCTTTCCGCGAGATTCATTATAGCATGCATAACGTGTTCTATCATAACAATCGTTATACCTTTCTCCTCGTTAATTTTCCTTAATAAACCAACCATCACGTCTATTTCACTAGGCACTAATCCCGCCAGAACTTCATCGAGCAACAGGAGGTCTGGCTGAGAAGATAAGGCCCTAGCCAATTCTAGTCTTTTCTTTTCCTGTACGTTTAATACATTAGCAGGCAGGTCCGCTTTTTCTTTTAACCCTATAAACTCAAGTACGTTCGACGCGATTTCCCTAGCCTCATCTTCGGTTATAGAATCGTGCTTAGGTCCGAACAAAGCCCCAATCATAGCATTCTCCAGAACGGTTAAATCACTAAACGGCTTTACAACCTGATGGGTCCTAGCCATACCATACCTTGCCCTTCTATGAGGAGGCCAGTGAGTGATGTCTGTATCCTTAAAAATAACTTTCCCAGTATCAGGTCTATATACCCCATTTATCACGTTAAAGAGTGTTGTTTTACCCGCTCCATTAGGACCTATAATGCCGAATCTTTCACCCTCCTTCACTTTAAAAGATACCTGGCTAAGAGCAGTTAGTCCACCGAACCGTTTAGTAATATTCTCCACGACAAGAACATCACGCATAACCATTCACCTCACTCTAGCCATTTCCGCAGCCTTGGGAATCTTTTCTTTAGCAACCCCACTATACCTTCAGGGAAGAATGCAACGACAACAACAACCGTAGCACCCAGAATGACCAGAGTCCATTGACCAACGGTAGTTAAGAAAGACCATTCAAGAAGATAATATATTATCGATCCGATTATAGGACCTATAAAGGAGCCTATTCCCCCTACAACGTTTTCTACTAACATTATAATACTTTTGTCAAGCTTGAAATAACCTATACTATAAGACTTTCTGAAGGCTTCAGCAATACCCCAAAAACTAGCTAAAATCCCCGAGAGAGCAAAAGCGTATATTTTGTATCTGAATGTATTCACACCCATTATCTCCGCAGCATCTTCATCTTCCCTAATAGCAGCTAAACCGTATCCGAATTTACTTATTTTAACAAAATAAGCCACGTATATTGTAATAATGAATAAGATAAAATGCATCCAGTAAAAAGTCATATCGGTAAGTCCCATACTCGGGTTAAGCAGTTCTTCCCCTCCAAAAGGAGAACGTGTCTTCGTTATATATTTCACCAGGTACATTACAACATAGTCAAGTCCTATAGTGGATATAGCGAAAAAAGCTCCTCTTAGTCTTAGAACAGCATATCCAACTACTACGGCTATAAATACAGATATTGTAATTGCTAATAGCAGGCTTTCTGTGAAATAAACTGCTAACATGGTATTAGAGATTCTTCCCCCGCTTCCAATTTTTGCTAGATACGAAATTATATTTGACCTGTTCATTAAAACTAACACATATCCCGTTGAGAATGACCCAATTCCAACAAATACTGCTTGACCGAAGCTTACATACCCTGCGTAGCTCATAATAATAGCCATAGCTAAGCCTATTCCAATATAATACATAAGGTCGGTTCCATTCGATACATACATCCTAGATATTGCATTTATGTTACCTAGATACCCTAGAACCAGGAAAAACAATACAATTATTGTAGAAATAATGAATCCTGGCCTCCTAAAAACGCTAACCATTATTACTCACCCTCTTTTAGCTCGAAAAGAAAGTTTTCGTTCTATACCGCTAAAGACTCCATCGGGCTTTAATACCATTGCAATTAGAAGTATTGCAAAAGCAACTGCGAGAGCAATAGACTGTTGCCCTGTTAATTCTAAAGTTAGCCAGTACATTACACCTAAAAATAAGCCGCCAAAATATGTTCCAAGAACACTACCTAATCCTCCCAAGACTACTATAACGAAACATAGTGGAGATACGGTGCTTTCAATATCAGGGTAAACCGAAGTACTATACCCTAGGAATAATACTCCTGATGCCATAGCAAGTGCCGTAGCTAATACTGCGGTCATGACCTTTACTTTAACGGGATTTATTCCAACTAAGGAAAGAGCTCTGGCATCTTGAGCTACAGCGCGAATTTTTAGTCCCATGGAAGTCTTATTCATCAACCAATATGCTACTAAGGTTAATAGGAATCCTAGAACCGACATTAGTACTGTGGATTTCATTATAACAACGCCGAGAAAGACAATGTATGTATGACCTGCCGCTCCTATGGAATATCCTATAGACGGATTAACACTATAACTATGCACATAATTGGGTAGTATATAATGTATGCCATATAATGCTATTCCAAAACCGAATGTCGCCATTAGACTGGACATTTCATACTTCAACGTCATTGTGTCAACATGTCCAATAACAGGATGCAATGTTGTGTAATAGAAGAATACTCCGAATGCAGCTCCAAGCAATCCTATCCATATAAATGCTATTGGCGGTGTGAATAATAAGGCTCCTTTATATGTTAGGTAGAGGAAGGCTGACATCATTGCTGCAAATACCACTATATGACCATGTGCGAGATTCACTACTTTCATAACGCCCCATATTATTGTTAAGCCTATTGCTACTGATCCGATAACACTGCCATAAATGAGTCCCATAATTATTCCTTTAGTTATTGCTCCTCCAGTTAATGCTAGTTCTAACATTAAAGCACCCTCCGAGCATGTTAACCATTATTTTTTCCACTGTCCATTAGGAGTATAAAAATCTTTATCTAACATAAAATAGCTTAAAAAGTAAGTAATACAATAAACAGGAAATAGAAAAAATAAAACAATTAGATTACCGATTAAAAACTTCTTACTTCTTCATAGCGTACCATGCCGCGGCTATGATTATTATGATTATTATGATCACCGAGGTCCATAGCAGGGCAGCATTACTCTTCTTCGGAGTAGTTGAAGTTGAAGAAGACGTTGGTGTCTGACTAGTCGAATGAGTTGCTGTAGACGTGGTTTGTGGCCACCAAGCTGAAGCCATGAATAATGGTTGCGCAGTAGCAACATCCTTGGGATACACTACGACTTGCTTTCCATTCTGCCATTGGACTACTACGATCTGATGACCTATCTCTAGACCAGTCTTGGGATCAATCTTCAGGTGGCCAAAGAACGTAATAAGGTCAAGGCTGTTCATAGCTTGTCTCACAGCAGTGCTATCCAAACTGTTAGCTGTTTCAATTGCTTTAACAAGGAAGACAACAGCTGCGCCAGCTTCTGCAGAATGATATGATGGTACGAGGCTAGGGCAGAGCTGCTTGAAGTATGTCAGCCATTGTTCTTTCGTCGGTCCAAACCAAGTTAAGCCTACTTTCTTGGCATAGTCAGGGTTAAAGTTTATTGATATATCCCATTGCGAAGGATATGCGACTCCATTAGCTACATTTCCAAGGTCAGTATAGAACTGTTCCTCTGCTGGCGCTACCAGTATACCTATGAACTTCAGGTGCCAGCCAAGATCGTGAGCTTGCTTTACCAATGCCTCACCATCCGCGAAGTGTCCTCCACCTATCAGGACATTTGCTCCTTTTGCCATAGCTGCTGTTATGAAGCTCGAATAATCAGTCGTACCAGGCTCGTATGAATTATTATACACCACGTCAAGCCCTAGCTTCTTAGCCTCTTGTGATGCACCCTTCATAACTGCACTAGCAAATGCATTATCCTCGTATATGAAAGCTATTTTTACGCTTCCTATCTGGCTTTGATAGTCTTTGAGCATTTCAAGAGATGTTGCAAAGTACTTGCTGGCGGGTGCTAGTATCTGGGCTATGTACTTATATCCCTGCTCGAAGATAGCGTCACTTGCACCACCATGACTTAGCATTACTTTCTTATATTGCTCTGCTAAGGGGGCTGCTGCAGCTGTTAAACCACTACTATAGGGTGCTATTAGGAAATCTACTTTGTCTGTTGTAATCAATCTGGAGTAGAGACTAGTTACTTGGCTTTTATCGGATTGATCGTCGTAATAGACAAGTTGTAATTTATAGGTCTTTCCATTGACTTGGACGCCACCATTGTTGTTAAAGTAGTCTATTGCCGCTTCAACACCGCATAGGGCCTGCTTTCCTTCAACAGAGAATTTCCCCGTAAGCTGGGCCGTCATACCTATTTTTATAACGTTCCCTTGGACGGTTTGCGGGTATGTTGATGCGAAAGCTGTTAACGGCGTAGCCACTGAAGCTATTATTACTATAAAGGCTAGGCTTACTAAGATTCTGCTAGTGAGTTTGTCCATACTGTTTTACACCTCCATTAGTGAAAATGGGTATGTTCTGCTATTCTATAATTTAAGGTTAATTATATATAAACATATCAATCCGAAAATCTTGAGTGGAGCATTTAAAACATGTATTACAATGAGTGAACTAGAGGAATATCCGTTATTACTTTCTCAGAGGTGTGTAGGATGGTTTTAACCTCGAGAGGAGAGCATGTTTCGGACCCTGAGAAACTGTCTTCTATTGCTATCGAGAAAGCTGTGGGTAATAGACTTGTAATAGGGACAAGCGGTTTTGGAAGCGTTGGATATCCGAAAACTATGCCTAAGTATTTGGCTGAGGAGGCTGCTTCAAAGGGTGTTAAGGTATCTATTCTAACCGGTGCTAGTGCATACGCTATGGACGGTATTTTTGCTGAGAAAAGAGTTGCGATTAGAAGGTATCCTTACCAGAATAATCCTGTTATGAGGAAACTGATAAATGAAGGGATTGTTGAGTTCATGGATTATCATTTGGGTGAGTGGCCGTTTCTCATTAGGTATGGTTGGCTGGACGAGGTTGTTGAGGGTATAGACCTCGCTATTGTTGAAGCAGCACAAGTACTCAATGACGGTTTCGTGCCGACTGGCAGTGTCGGCGCTATTACTGCTTTCGTGGAGAAGGCGAGGCATGTGATTGTAGAGGTTAACAGGGATGTTAGTGAGGAAATGAACGGTATACATGACATATATATCCCTCAACCAGGCGAGCCTATACCTCTGAGGAATGTTGAGGATAGAATAGGATCGCCCATAGTTAAACTGCCGAAAGGAAAGCTTCTAGGTGTAGTCGAATCAAGTGGAATCGATGTCGGTGGGAAGCCGGTAGAGCCTGGGAATGTAGAAAAGGCTATTGCCGAGAATCTTCTCCAATTCTTCCAGAAAGAGGTTGGGAAAGGGAGGTTACCAGAAAACCTGTATCCGCTTGAGAGTGGGGTAGGAGCCGTTAATGATGCTGTTTTCAAAGCTGTGGGTGAAGCAGGATTCAAAGGATTAAAAGCTTGGACAGAGGTTATTCAGGACAGCCTATTAAACATGTACCTGGAAGGGAAAATGGATGCTTTGTCAGCTACTAGCCTTATGCTTTCCCCAAGGAACCTGGAAAGAGTTTACCAGGAGGCTGAAGAAATTAAGAGAAGCATTGTTTTGAGACCACAAGATATAACTAATAACATAGAATTGATCAGGCGTCTCCGCGTCATAGCGATAAACACTGCAGTAGAAGTGGATATACTAGGCAACGTGAACTCTACTCACATACTAGGGAAAAACATGATCAACGGTATAGGAGGCAGCGGAGACTTTTCGAGGGGAGCATTCCTAAGCATCTTCATCACACCTTCGATAAGAAAAGACGGGAAAATCTCCACAGTAGTACCTCTCGTCACACACGTGGATACGGTAGACCACGATGTAGATGTAATAGTTACCGATCAGGGCTACTGTGACCTGAGAGGCCTTAGTTTACGGGAGAGAGCTAGGTTAATCATAGAAAAATGCTCACACCCCATATACAAGGACCAGTTGTGGAAGTATTATGAGAACGCGGTTAAATCAGGGGGTCACTCACCGTTTGACCTGGAAAAAGCCTATAGCTTCCATCTAAACTACATTAGAAATGGCGATATGAGGGAATAACAGGGTTGAACAATAGGAATGTTTTCCCCTTCAACGGTAAATCCCCTCAAATCCATCCGTCCGCATTTATTGACCCGTCCGCTAGGATAGTTGGAGATGTGACTATTGAAGAAAACGCTGCAATCCTATATGGAACAATTGTCCGCGGGGACGATGATAAGGCTGACATAGGACGGTATAGCGTTATACTGGAAAATTCCCTCGTAGAGGCTCCCCAAGGGAAGCCAGTTAGTATAGGTGAATACGCCCTCGTAAGCCACGGGGCTATCGTACACGGTGCAATAATAGGAGACCGTAGCTTAGTAGGTATAGGAGCGATAGTATTGGATGGAGCCGTAGTAGGAGAGGAATCTATAATAGCTGCCGGGGCCCTGGTTCCACCGGGTAAGATGATCCCTCGTAGAAGTCTTGTCGTCGGGATCCCAGGGAAGATTATTAGGAATGTTACAGACGAGGATATAGAGACTGTGAAAAGGGAACTCGAAGCCGTTCACCGGAAAGTACCCGTATATAGAAAATTGTTTTCCGTATAGCATAACTTAGCCAACGTAAAAGACTAATATATGGAGATAAGAGAGGTCTGCCAGCCACCGCCTAATCATCCAGTTTTCATCTAGAGAGATTTGTTATTAATTGACGGCTCTTCATCCCCAAGATATTGTTTAAGAGTACTCCTCTATAACGCTATCTATATTCTGGTATACATCGATAATACTATCCAGGTCTTTCTCTACTCTACATGTCGGACTAATTAGTCTCCCAATATAATCTGCCTGGACCAGCAATTCGTCGACCGTTCTTTGAACGCTTTCTATGAACTCGTCATCTGGAGCGAGATCAATTAGTGACTTGTCATCGAAACCTAGGGAGATTACTATACGATCTTTGCATAGTCTTATTTCGAGGAAAACGTAAGGTGTAGTCTTTTCTACAACCCTTATGGCATCGGGTACTGCTTCGATATAGTAACCCTTACTTGTTAATAGTTTCCTAAGCTCGTTGATTATACTCTTGTCGCATTCATTCAAACCTGAGCCACCGCTATTCCTGTGTCTATAAGTGTTTTAGGGAGGCATATGTTTTCTCTCCTACATCTATTAACGCGTAATAACCCTCGAATAACGGGCCAGGATTAACGATAATGGTATTACCATCACTGATTAGGCCTCTGGCTTCATGTATGTGACCGCATAACACCAATCGAGGCTTATACCTCTCCACGAATTCCCTTATTCTTTTAGAACCTACATGGATTCCAAAAATAGTCTTATCTAATGTTTGATATGGAGGGTAATGTGTTAATAGAACATCTATACCGTTGTTCCCAAGCGAGGATTCCAGTTTCTCCAAGCTATATGCGGGCTCTATTCCCCCAATCCCCCCTAGTTTCAAGTTATGTACTACAACTATCCTGCCCTCAATACTCCAACCGAGTTCTTTGAGCCTCCTAGCTATATGAGGCGGGTCCGTATTGCCTGTTACAGCTAATACGTCCGCGTCTGATTCATGTATTACTTCTAGTGTTTCAATGCATTCGAAATCCCCTGTAGTAAGAACTATATCGTATTCCTCTTTAGTAAGGACCTCCTTAAGTTTATGTGTTTCACAGTGTATATCAGTTATGTGGAGAGCCTTAACCAATGAGTAACCCCACGCTCTTGTTTCTAGTAATGTAGAATGATGCTGCTAACGGTATGAATAGTATCAATATTGCCAGGCAAGCCGTGTAGCTTCCAGCTCCTCCTAGAGTGAACAACTCGTAAATTAATGCTATCAACGAGCCTGTAAAGACTGTATATGCACCTAGCTTGTATTTATAAAGCGATAAACCACTAGTAATTAGCGCCAGAACTATAGCGTAGAGCGATATACCGTATATATCTACACCTTGAATTGCTATTGCCAGTAGCACTGAGGAAAGCACCGCGGTAAAGGATGATATGTAAAGGGATTTCAGTAAACTCTTGCTATAAGACAATTTCCCATAGCATTGTAGTAAGCTGTCATATAGGCTTGAAAGGATGCTGTAGATTTCTTCTATACTAGTAAACTTGCTATCTATAATCAATTCTTGGTTACTGCATAGTTTTTCTATGTTTATAGTTTGTGTTTCTAGTTTCTCCAATAAATCGTATATCTTTCTCGCTTTCTCCAAAATTATTGTTTTAGTTTCCTCCGTAACCTCTGGGTTGTCATTTACTATTGTTACAGCCGTTCTAAGCAGATCATAATAGCTCATATTATTACTCCCTTCTCTAAATACTTAGTTACTACCGCTTGTAATAGCTTGTAGGAGAGTTCTATGTCTCTCTTATAAGCCTTCTCGACAGTTGAGTGCGAGTTCTCCGCGGGAATAGTTATGGCTGTAGAGCATATTCCGGTGTGGGTTCCTGCTGCAGCATCGGTACCCCCTTGTGCCGCAGCTATTTGGATTTTGATCCCCGCTTTTTTTGATTCTTGAATTATCCATTTTGCCAGAGGCATACAAGATATGTAGGCCCTGTCTACTAGTCTTAACACTGGTCCTTTACCTAGTTTGTAACCTCCGGTATACGGCGGCCTGCAACAAGTTATAGTGTCTATTGCTATCATGTAATCCGCATTCAATCGATGGGATAGTGCGTAGGCTCCTTTCAATCCTATTTCTTCTTGCACCGTCCAAGCTAGAATAATTCTCATTTTTCCGGTATCTATATTTCTTAGATAGCTTGCTAGTTTTAATAGAATTGCTACCCCTATCCTGTCATCTAATGGTCTGCCGGATACGATCTCTCCTCTTCTTAGTTCAATGTATTTATGCTCTAGTATAGCGGGATTCGGTGGTTCTATCCCTAGATCTAATGCCTCATCCTTGCTTTCTGCACCGATGTCTATTCGATAGTCTTCCAGTTTAGATGGTTGCCTTTCATCTCTCTTGAGATGTGGCGGTATTATTCCTATAATCCCCGGGATATACCGCTGTTTTGATTTCACTTCCACATGCATTGAATCAAGTATGTTTAGAGGTACTCCTCCTAATGGAGTAAAGTAGAGTTTTCCATTATCGTCTACGCCTGTAACAAGTAAACCTATTTCATCCATATGGGCAGCGATAACCAGGGTTTCAGAGTAATCATTAGAACCGTATGATACGAATATATTCCCCATTTTATCCTGTGACGGATGTAACCCTAGTTCTTCTAGCTTCTTAGTTATGAATTCTCTGACCTCGTCTTCAAAACCCGAAGGTCCTGGAGGGCTTAGTGATTGTCTTAGAAGCTCGAACAGTTCTGCTTTCATTTTGCCATCACGTTTAATGTATACTGTGCTTTATTTCTTTTAAAGTATCTAGCAGGGCTGGACCGTAGTGTGCTAGACCGTTTGGCTTAATCATTATCAACCTTTCTTCTCTTAAAGCTTTTAGATTACTCAGCCCTCTTTCTTCTAGTTCCTTGATTATCTTTTCCTTGCTGTATTTAGAGTATGGCTTGGGTTCGTATAATATGTAGTCTGGATTCTTTTCGAGTATTTTCTCCGGGTCGGGATTTATTATCCAGGTAATTCTCTGGTTTCCGAATATATTATTGAGACCTATCATTCTTAGTGCATGGTCTATATACGTTATCCCCCCAATACTAGTTGGGCCTCCTAGGTCTACTTCATAGTAAACTGTACCAATAGGTTGCTCGACTGATAGGTCATGAATTCTAGCCATCATTTTCTGTGTCAGTATCATGCTTTCAGCCATTTTGTTTAGGATTATTCCTATACTCATAGTGTTTGAAAGAATATCATATAGATTTACAGGAAGAGGTATAGGTATAACAGTATATCCTTTCTCCTCTAGCTCGTATATCCTATCTCTTTGCGCCCCAGTTGTCACTAGTATTAGATCCGGTTTTAATTGCTCGAGAATCCTATAGTTTACTTTATAGTATGAACCTACTCTGGGTTTTTCCCTAGCCTCTGGCGGTGTATCGCAAAATACACTTACACCTGCTAGCTTGTCTCCTGCTCCTAATTCGTATATCGTGTCTGTTATCGCCGGTGCTAGACTGACTATCCGTTGAGGGTCGTCGGGGATTTCTATTTGCTTCCCGAGGATCTCGGAGTAAATTTTCATCTGCTGCACCATTGTTTACTCTTATATTAGTGTGGAGTATTTTATTTTGATGGATATCTTATCCAACGCCAGCCAGATGATGGAAAAATACGTTGTAAAAACTTTATTTCCTCTTATTATAAATAAGAAACCAATCAGTGAATATTCTATTCATAGGTGGATAAACCTTGCCACACTTATTCAAGGAGGATACCGTGAAGGAGATAGAGGAAGATCTAAAAAGATGGGAGAGAGAGACGCTTCCGAAAAGCCTAGAACGGTATCCTGAGCGAATGGAGAAATTCACAACGCTTAGTGATGTAGAAGTAGATAGAGTGTATACACCAGCACACATCAAGAAATTCGACTACTATGAGAAACTCGGATTCCCAGGCGAGTACCCTTACACGAGAGGAGTACATGCATCTATGTATAGGGGAAGGCTATGGACTATGAGGATGTTCTCAGGGTTCGGTGGGCCGGAAGAGACTAACAAGAGATTGAAGTTCCTCATATCACATGGGGAAACCGGGTTAAGCTTAGCCTTTGACTATCCTACACTAGTGGGCATCGATTCTAATGATCCTATGGCTAGGGGGGAGGTTGGTATAGTGGGAGTGGCAGTTGATACTTTAAAGGATATGGAGATAATTTTTGACGGTATCAATATGGGTGAAGTAACCACCAACATGACGATAAACCCTCCAGCTCCTGTATTACTCGCCATGTATGTTGGTGTTGCGGAGAAGCAGGGAGTTCTGTATGAGAAAATTGGAGGTACAACACAGAACGACCCTCTTAAGGAGTTCATAGCGCAGAAAAGCTATGTTTTCCCCCCGGAGCCCGCTGTCAAAGTAGCAATGGATTTGATCGAGTGGAGCGTGAAGAAGCTTCCGAAATGGAACCCGATAAGTATTAGCGGTTATCACATTAGGGAAGCCGGGTCAGATGCCGTTCAAGAACTGGCTTTCACGATAGCGGACGGGATAGAGTATGTCCGCCAATTAGTATCGAGAGGGCTTGGCGTGGACAGCTTTGCTCATAGGCTAAGTTTCTTCTGGGATTCCCATATAAACTTCTTCGAGGAGATTGCAAAGTTCAGAGCCGCTAGGAGAATGTGGGCCAAAATAATGAGGGAATGGTTCCACGCTAAGAAAGATAGAAGCTTATGGATGAGATTCCACACTCAGACTGCTGGTGTTAGTTTAACTGCCCAGCAACCCTGGAATAATATTGTAAGAACAACCATTGAAGCCCTAGCGGCGGTTCTAGGGGGAACACAAAGCCTGCACACTAATAGTTTCGATGAGCCATTCAGGGTTCCCAGCGAGTTCGCCGCAAAGATAGCTCTTCGTACACAACAGATAATTGCCTATGAAACAGGTGTGGCTGATACTGTGGACCCGCTAGCAGGCAGCTATTATGTTGAGTGGTTAACAGATGAAATAGAGGAGAGAGCGTGGAAGTATATTGATAGAATAGAGAAAATGGGTGGAATGCTGGAAGCAGTGAAGAAAGGATTCCCTCAAAGGGAGATCACGGAGACGTCGTATAAGTTCCAGAAAGATGTGGATGATGGTAGGAAGTTCATTGTAGGTGTTAACATATTTGAATCCGAGGACGTCGATGAGGTTAGGAATGTACCTTTACTCGACTTCAACCAAGAGGAAATAGAGGAAAGGCAGATTGAGAGATTGAAGTTCATTAAGTCTGTGAGGAATAAAGAGAAGGTTGAAAGTGCTTTAGCTGAGCTTGAAAGAGCGGCTGTGCGTGGAGAGAACGTTATGCCCTATATACTCCAGGCAGCCAAAGCTTATGCTACTCTCGGGGAAATAATGAGTGCGTTGAAGAGAGTTTACGGTGTTTACGTGGAACCCCCCATCTATTGAGGTGCTGGAAAATGGGGAGGAAGCCTATCAAAGTACTGGTTGCTAAAATTGGTCTTGACGGCCATGATAGAGGGGCCAAAGTGATAGCTAGAGCATTGAAAGATGCTGGCATGGAAGTAGTTTATACAGGTATCCGGCAAACACCTGAGCAAGTGGTATTAGCGGCAATAGAGGAAGATGTGGACGTCATTGGTGTGAGCATATTGAGTGGTGCGCATGTGCATCACGTCAGAAAACTCGTAGAGCTATTAAGGCAAGAGGGTGCTATTGATATTCCAGTAGTAGTAGGTGGGACTATACCAATACCCGACGTAGACACGCTTAAACAGATGGGTGTAAAAGAGGTGTTTTTGCCTGGTACTTCTTTAAAATACATTGTAGATACCGTAAGGAGGCTATATGAGGAGAGGAATGCTATTGGAGGATATAATTGAGTTGTTTGAAGAGGCTAGGAAGGGTAAGTTAAGGTCTATTGGCCGTCTTCTAACTATTGTTGAAAACTCCAGTTTGGAAGTTCTAGAGCTACTTGAGCATATCTCCAGCCATGGCAGCAATGCGCAAGTAATAGGCGTAACAGGTATTCCAGGAGCAGGGAAGTCGACTTTGATATCTAAAATGATAGGCGAATACCGGAAGCGTGGTTATAAGGTTGCTGTAGTCGCTATAGACCCCTCGAGCCCTATTACACAAGGATCATTGATGGGTGACAGGCTTAGAATGCAGCAGTACGCCACGGATAGAGACGTTTTCATTAGGAGCATATCTACAAGAGGATTGAAAGGAGGATTAAGCATTGCTAGCCTATCTATTATAGAGGTCTTCGATGCACTTGGATATGACAAAATAATTGTTGAAACCGTTGGTGTAGGTCAATCAGATGTGGACATTATGAATGCAGCCCATACGATTATAGTTGTTACAATGCCGGGAGCCGGGGATGATATCCAGGCTCTCAAAGCTGGTGTAATGGAAATAGGGAACATCTACGTTATCAACAAGAGTGACAAACCTGAAGCTACTAGAACATTCGAGTATTTGAAATTCTCTTTAGATAAGGGCGATATAGGGCTGTTCGAAGAGGATTGGGTGCCTAGAATAGTGAAGACATCTGCTATAATGGGTCAAGGTATTGATGAGCTGGTTAATATAGTAGAGGAACACTGGAACCACGTTAAAAGTGGAGGGTTAGTTAAAGAGAAGCTTGTTTCGAGGAGGTTATTGTTGTCTAGGCTATTGCTTGAAAGGGTGTTCTCTGAGAGTTTGCAGGAATCGTTTATGGATCTGGATGGCGTGTTAAAGAAAAAGATAGTTGAAGGCAGGGAGTATAGGTCGATTACCCGCATGCTGGCGGAGAAAGCTACCTCTAAAATGATCCATAAGGTTGACCGGTCATAAGACTAGGTCGTGAGGCTTTATCTCTTTTTTCGCAGACTCAGATAGCACACCTAGCTTCGCGTTCCACGATTCCCTTATCGAGGAAGCTCCTGCGTATCCTAGGCTTGCTTGTAACGTATTCACTATTCTCTCGATAATCTCTGTTAGGCTACCAGTATAGTCAACTAACGCCTCTACACCTTCTGGAATTCTCTTCACGGTTCCACTGTATCTATCTGACGCGTATCTTTTACGAACAGCGGAAGAGCTGGCCATTCCTCTATACAACTTGTAGTTTCTTCCTCCAATAGATATGATTGGTGAGGCAGACTCCTTCGCACCTGCTAGAAGTCTTCCTAGCATGGTAGCTGATGCACCGGAAATCAGGGACTTTGCTATGTCGGAGGGACTTCTGATACCACCGTCTGCTAGTATAGGTATTTTACCGTGGAGTCCTAGTTCTTCTAGGGCTTCCCTAACCTGCATTACTGCCCACAAGGTTGGCGCGGCTGCGCCTGTTACTTCACCTGTACTGCAAATGCTTCCACTTGAAACCCCTACACGTAATCCGCTTACATGTTCTACCCTAGAAATAATATCTAAAGCGGCCTGTTTCGTGCCTATGTTTCCTACGATTAAATCGGATTCCAGTGTAGGAGCTATTTTCGCTAGAGATGATATGACGTTTTCGTTGTGTGCATGTGCAACATCGACAACGAGCACATCGGCTTTTTTACTTAATTTTTCAATTCTTTGTACATCGAATGGTGATATAGCGGCTCCTACCATAAGCCTACCGTTCTCGTCGATCGTTGGTTTGATAGGGTATCCAGAGATTAATCTTAGATAAGCGGATATTTCTGAAATTTCCTCTAGCAAAACGTTTCTTGGTTTCTCCACTATCAATCTATAGCCTGAACCGGCTTCTTCCAGCCTAACAATCCTGCCGGGGTCCTCATATTCTTCTGTAAGGTAAACCTTGTCAACGTTTTTAACTTTCCTAACCTGGTCAACCTGTTCCTCCACGCTGATATTTCTATGAATAACCCCTAGCCCTCCCAGTTTTGCTAGTTTGATAGCTAATTCCGCTTCGGTCACCATATCCATTGGACTGGAAACCACTGGAATACATAGTTTTATTCTTTCCGTTAAACTGGTAGATAAATCCACTTGGTTAGGCTCTACTCTAGATAAGCCTGGTATTATTACTACGTCATCGAATACGAGTATTTTTTCTGTAAACGGATTCATCTACTAAACCTCCCTTATTATCTGAGTTTAATGGGTTTCTTTGATCTTAAATATAGTTATTATATCTGGTCTAAAATGCCCGTTCCTTAGAACTATGGCTCGAAATTTTATTCGTGTATTTAAGCTTGATAACTCCCCTATTCCCAGCCCTGTTATCTCTGATACTCCCCTAATGTAGGTTAGGTTCTGGTTTGCAAATACGATGAAAGTGCCTGTATTAGAGTAAACCGTTGAACTCAAATCCCAAGGGTTTTGGGTGGCGTATATAATTCGCAGTTTCTTACTTCTTGATTCCCGGAATAAATGATAGGTTTTACTGAATTTAACCGTGTTGGATAATACTCTCCACGCCTCGTCTATTATTAATGCCTTTTCGTTTTCAGGATCTTTTTTGGCAAGCTCTTCCACGATATCCTCTTTATAGCCTGTCAACACCTCGAGTTTGGGGTGCTCTGTTAGGCCTTTGTCTTCCAGTAGGGTCACTAAATCTCCCTTAGGATCCATAATACTAACATTAACTCCTTTACTGATAAGGTTTAAGGTTATAGTATAGAGGAGAGTCGTTTTCCCTGCTCCCGTGGGTCCAATAATCCCTACATGCCTCTCGAAATCATCTATCCATTTCATGCAATATACCGGGCCTTCAAGGCTCTTCCCTACACATATATTATCACTGGAGTCGGGTAATCCGGGGGTTATTAATGCACCGAAACGGTCATAGATAGTGTTCTTTTTAATGGTAAGACGCCTCTTGAAGAGATCTGCGAGAAGATTTGTATCCTGGAATTTTTCTTTTTCAATTACCATTTGCGGATGGATACCAAGTAAAGATGATAGTTCTATTCCCATAAAACCAATGTGCTTTTCCAGCTCGTTTGCATCTGGAGAGCATAGAATCAGTATTTTCGAGTTATGGAAGCTAACGTTGCTTATTTTATTAATAAGCTGATCATACTGCCCATTGTTTTTTGATTTAATGAACTCCTGGTATAGCTTTACATTTACTAGCTTTTTAGATGTTTTCCGTTCGTCTAAGGGAGTATATGCATCAATTATATACGAATATATCGATTTATTAAGGGTGGAGAAGTAAGCGATTTTCCTGGATATTTGTGAAAATTTATCTGTTGATATAAGTGTATCGTATGGAATGTTTAGTTTGACTTTTGTGCAAAACAATCTTTTGGTACCGGAAAAAAATAGGTTGTCTAGTTTCAAGGTCCCATCAGAGTTGATCGAGTATTCCCTGGGATTTATCCTTGATTCTACAACTGGCTTGCTTGACCGGTAAATGTTTCTTACTATCAGTATTAATGATAGTAATATGATGATGGATGCATAGTTCAACCAGAGAATTCACCCCCTTATAGGTATGTATGGGAATACTCGGCTTCCTAGAAGTCTTGCGAGCTGTCTGGCTATTAACGTGAGAATGGCTAGATAGAGTATTGGCATGAACATTAGCTGGAAGAATATGTTTGATATAATGAAGTATATTGAATCAGTTGTTACTCCTAGAAAGTCTTTTACATAGTAGTACTCTAGTTTACTGAAGTCAGGGGTTTCTGTTTCCCTCCCCTCAAATTGAATTATTACATTACTGGTTTTCGCCTGATTGGTTGTCAATATTCTAATTGAAGTGCCTGTTAGTCCTAGCCATCTCCATTTACCGTTACTGAAGAAATTGCAGTTATCGCAAGATATGATGTTAACCTGTGTGTTGTCGGGAGCTCTAAGCTCGATATACGTTTGGTTTGGCGCATGGAATTGCAAGGAGACTATATAGTTGTATGTCGATGTTTTTCTTACAGATATTGAGTCAACCTGTATTTTCATCGAGTCCCTATATAATAATGCATAGTTCGAATTCATCCAAAGGATAAATGGTGAAAACGTTTCTAGGGTTATCCTGGATTCTTTTATCGTATAGTCGCTGTTTGGATCTACCGGATACGGTTCTGCTGGAAAAGAAATCCCATCTATAATATAGTAGACAAAGAACTCTTTATTGGAGGGGAGCCCCCTCTCAGCTAAACTAGCATCTACGTACCCAGCATCAGAGACGTATCGGGCAATTAATGTATCCCCCGCCTCTTCTCTAACCTTAAATTCAACGGGGAACGATGTATTATTAGGAGGTTGAGCGTAGGGAAAACCTGTTTCTACTACAGGATAACTTATTCCCCAGTTTAAAAGATTATTTGGATGAGTAGAGATCTGGGACATTGGCGGTGCTAGTGATTGTGCGAAAGCAGGGAGGAGAGGTAAACCAATGTAAAAAACAACCGAAAGCGCGATAAGCCAGGCTCCTGCTGATCTTCCTATACGGAAAGGCATAGAAATTAGCATTATTCCCATTGCAATAAGAATAAACCAGTAGGATTGGAAGAAATAGCCAGATATCCTTATGAAGCTTATCGTTATCATGTTATAGGATATTAACCTGATTACCGGGCCTAAAAGATCCCCGTATAGAATGAGTGATTTTAATGCTTTGAATGCGGTATAATATGCTATGAGAAGAAGTCTTTGTTGGCCTAGGAAATCCAATGTGGTGTCCGTCCAAGAATAAAACCCCTCCCAGTTGGATCCCATTATGTTAGCCGTTTCAATTATTCCGTTCTTAATAAAATCTATTGATACTAGCAGTGTGAAAGTTAGTATTGAATCCTTTATCAGGTTAGGACCCCATCTTTTCAATGAATATATAGGAATGGGTAGCGCATATATGAGTGTTCCTAAATAGTAAGTCAAGAAGGATAAATAGAAAGCCAGTTGTATGAAGTCATCCGTACTGAACATTATTTACGTCTCACCCTGTAACGGAGCGAACCACATAGCTAACTAGGGTGAAAACAGTTGTTCCCATAGCCAGCCAAAACGATGCCCAAATGGAATCTTCTATAAGACTATCACCAGCTCGTTTTAGTTTAGCGAATGGAATTGGGGATCCTTTCAAAGTCCATCCAATACTCCATGTTAATATGAAGAGAGACCATGCTATAGTTGTAACTTTCGTTGTTAAATCTTGTATAAATTGTACTGCATCCAACTTCCTTCACCGTCCAGCTCTATCGAAGAAATTAGGGGGACTTCTGCGATAGTGTTGTAAAGGGTATTGCTAATGTACCATTCTCCGGTATCTTAGCAACTACATAGTTGTCCCCTATGATAACTCCTTTCATTGCCTGTACCGCTATCCCATCAGGTTTGATTATATATATCATTGAATACTTTGAACCTTTGATATTTATGTACCCAATATAATCTGACTTAAAGCATATAGAAACATCACTGATACTACCGTTTAACGCATCATACTGAACAAGGTCTAAGAGCTCCGTATTCGAGAGGTTCATGTATCTGCAAGACAGTATTACGGGGTAATTTTCGATTATCAATACTCGGGGGTAATCGAGTAGAAGATTCCCAATGACTGGTATGTAGTTATAAATTCCTAACGAGTTATTTTCTGAGGAGTGCACATAGAGTCCTTGGAGAAAATCCGTGGAAAACGAACACTTGCATAATGTTTTGTTATTCAGGGAGAAAGCGTTGAAGATTATTTTATCCGTAACAGTGTTTTCTCTTATCTCTAACACGGGGGAATCTTTCGACACATAAGGAATTATATAGCAGAGTTGAAAACTAGAATATCCAGTGTGTTTGAGGGCAATCACGCTGGTGAACGGGCCACACGATACTGTGAAATGGTATCTTCGCTTATATGAATAAAACAGTAGTAATGGTTTATTACTGTCCTCATCGTATACCAAGCTCCCATTTCCCTTTAATCTAAAACCGCTGTTAATAGATGAAACATAGCTAGGATATATATTCAATGGATAATACCGGAAAACGTTTCGAACATTAACATAGATAGGCTTTGTACCATTCAACTGTAAAGCATACTCGTTATCTAAAGGCGGTGGCTCTATTACAATGGAGGGATACAGTTTTGTAGTTGCATTAATTCCAATCGATCTTATTCTTACTCCTGTTCCAAGAGATAATGTAGTACCTGGAGAGTATGGAATTATACTCTTATAATTTGCGTTACTTGCCTTTAACTGGAATAGCAACTGATTTATTCCTAACCTCCTTATCGTTACATTAAATACTGAACCCATAGAGTAGTAGTTTCCACTTGATATTGTATCGACACGCCGCCCATTTACGTTTAAGTATAGTTTCGATACCGGCGAAGAATACTGGATATGATAGATTATCGTCATATTTTCATCGTCGAGAGATATCGATCCTATTACTGGTATTAAATAGATCTTTTCAACGTTCTCCAAGTGCTTGCTTAAATTGAACTCGTAGACATAGTCAGTGATGTAATTAGTTTTGAAACCTGTTTTAGTTATGTTAATAACTAGTGTCTTATTGTTATACTTGTCGAAACTGCTTTTAATGAAAGTAGAATCATTTGATAGGTATGCTATATCGAATCTCAAGTAACTTATTCTACTTAGATCCACCTGGAGATATTTGTCTAGTGAGTAATCCGCGTGTTTCTTCAGTATAATGCTATTGATACTTGGATACATATAATACCGGTATACTCTTGATAGATGCCCGTCTCCTATGCCCGTCTGCACGATTTTCTTTAAGTATATGCATGATTGGTTTAGTTCGCTTCCTATTAGTGGAACAGGTTTTTGTCCGATCATTATAACATGGGAATCATCTGTGATCAGTGCTACAATGTTGTTTTCACGAAGAAGAACGCTGCTCTTAGGATTTATTAGTAAATTAGTTTTGACGTAGGATGAGTTAGAGTAAATGAGATATCTTACTCTGAGTATACTATTCTCGTTATTATATAGTAAGATTGTTCCATTTGGTAACTCAATTGCTTGAAGATCAATTGGAATTTTGTTTCTAATTTCACGTTCAATTATATTGGTAGAATAACTAGTATACCTTTGAAGTAACAATATCGAATTAACCAGTATAAGTATCAATAAAAGTGCTCCGATGAGACTGGATAATCCTCTCTTTCGAGACTGTCCACTCATAAGATGCCCCTTTATTCTATTGGGGGTAACTGAGGAGAATACTGTTTTAAGCGTGAAATATTAATAAGGCTTTTAGGAAACCTTTCTGGAAAACTCGTATACCGAATTGTCTTCCTTTTCATATTCATAGTAACCTATAAGCTCGTAGAATTCTTGCCTCGTCATCATTTTATCTAGAATTCCTCTCTGAGTTCCCTCGGATTTTATGGTTTTAAGAGCATCCCTCATAGCTCCAAGTGATACCCTGAATAGAGTAACCGGGAATAGAACAAGTTTATAGCCCCAATTACTAAAGTCTTCAACTGTAAAATACGGGGTCCTTCCGAATTCAGTCATATTAGCTAGTAGTGGTATGTTTATCTTTTTCGAGAATTCCCTAAATTCCTCTTCACTCGTAAGTGCCTCTGGAAAAATTATGTCGGCTCCAGCTTGCTCGTAAAGCTTGGCCCTCCTCAACGCCTCGTCTAAGCCTTCTACTCCTCTGGCATCAGTTCTCGCAATAACTAGCATCTTATCTTTTGCAATCCTCTTTGCAGCAATTATTTTCCTAACCATTTCCTCTGCAGGAGCCAGTTTCTTGCCTTTTAAATGACCGCATTTCTTCGGAAGAACCTGGTCTTCTATTTGAATAGCTGCTGCACCCGCGTCAGCTAGATCCATCACTGTCCTTTGAACATTAATTGTTTCACCGAACCCTGTATCAGTATCAACAATTAAAGGCAAACTAGTTACCCTTGTTATGTATCTGGTCGACATGACTAGTTCAGTAAGGGTTATAAGCCCCAAATCAGGCATTGCCAAACTGCCTGTTAAGGCTGCGCCACTTAAGTATATTACATCGAAACCTATTGACTCCGCTAGAAGTGCGCTGATAGGGTTAAAGACGCCTATAACAGGGATTGTTTTCCTTTTTTCTATTAAACCGGAAAGCCTCTTAGCTGGACCCTCTACCGGTTTACTACGGTATAGGAAGGCCATTGTATTACACACCGGCTGATACTTAGGGTAAAACAGGAATATAACCTTATTAAATAAGTCTTAGCCTGTCCTATTATCCTGGTGATACAAATGGGAGGCAAGCAAAAAACCACATTATTTATAGATTCAACTAGAAGAGAGATCGAAGAAGAAGCTAGAAGGAAAGCTGCAATGACGGGAACACAAGAGAAAAAGAGTAAAAAGAAAGGAAGAAGACGGTAATTAAAGAACCTAATAGGTTCATATCAGTATGCCAGTAAAGAATATCTTGAAGAAAAACCGGTTTTCTGATACTATCATTATCCCATCATCCACGATATCCGTTGAACCTACACTGGAATTGAAAACACTTACTGTATCTAGGATAGCCCGTATACTAGGATTATTCCAAGTGGACAATGCTATAGTTTATCGTGACGAAAGAAGTAATATAAACCACAGAATTTTCTGCGACGTACTAAAATATGTCCTAGTACCTCCTTACCTCAAGAAATACATTAAGAAAAAGGATACGCTTAGAAAGGTAGGAATAGCTTATCCCCTGAATTTAGCTATCCATACCGTATTACCAGATTTAAAAAAGGATCCTATAAGACTAGGTTGGGTAATCGATGCCGGCAGCGGACATGCGAGAATCGACGTTGGCCTAGATAAACCTCTTATCGTAGAAACTAGAAAGGGTTATCCCTCAGATAATATTGTCCTCGTTGACGCTAACAAACATAGAATCATAGAGGGAAATGAATACTATACCGGCTTCACTGTACACTGCCCGAATAATAGTAAAGATTTGCGTAGAATTATTCTCCGAATAAACCCGGGTGCAATAATAGGAACAAGTGTAAGAGGAACCCCCATAGAAAAATGCTTGAAATGTAAAAAAGCCGAGAAAAGGGTATTCTTCTTTGGAGGACCTAATAGAGGGATTAAATCAATATATAAAAACATTGAATACAGTGAAATTGTCAACATCCTGGAAAACCAAGGGACTATAACCATCCGAACAGAAGAAGCTATCTGTATAACTCTTTCAAAACTAACAAGGTGATCTCAAACTGGAATCCGTGAGCTTGGGAAAATGCAGAAATACCTACATTGAAACAATAGCTGTTTTATGTAGTTCAGGCGAAAACATGCCCTTAGGCATTAAATGCGCAAAAGGCTACATATATGCTAGAATATTCGAAAACTCTCGGCTTTATCATAGGATAAAAGAATGCATGCACATATTTATCTATCCAACATTGAATGCAAAAATATTCTACCAATCTCTCAAGAAGAACTTGAAAACCGTATACAGTGCAAGACATCAATGCTATATCATTCCAGGTGTTCCAATTTATATAGAAGGCAAAATTAACAGGGTAACCCAGCATGATAATTATGAGGTTATAGAAATAACACCATTAAACGAGACTAAGGCATTAACCTTATTGGAGAACGGTTACTCTAGAGCTGATGGTTGTCTTATAGAGCTAATGGTATATTACACCAAGCTTCAAGCAAACATTACAAGTAAAGAAGAGTACTGCAAAATCTATGAGACTTGTTCAAAATCAATAAAACGATCCACATCCGATGAACTATATTTAAAGATGATGGATGAACTGAAATGCTGACTAGAAGACACGGCAGAAATAACTATTTCAAAGACTACTATCTAACAACAGGCTACAAACTTCTTAACCTTGAACCCTCTAAGGACAGAATAGCCGTAAGCTACGTTTTTTCCATAATAGACTGCCGAAGGATAGAGGAAACATGGAGCAAGCTAAAGGAAATTGCCTCAAATAAAGGAAACGCTATAATAATAGGACCGGAATTAAGCCAGCTAGAGCGTCATCAGCTAATATTCCCGGAAAACACTATTCTAATAGGGGTTGACGGGGCATCTTACGCGTTCTTCCTCGAGACGGGGAGAATGCCTGATATAGTAGTATCCGATCTGGACGGTCCCCTGAAAATGTATAGTATCATACAAGAGATGGGGAGATACATTGTAATACACGCACACGGAGATAACATTTACCGGATTGCATACCTAAATTCCTTACTTCGGTACGCTAAAACAGTAATAACCACTCAAACTGAAGATTATGTGTGCATAAAGAACGTTGGCGGGTTTACTGACGGGGATAGAGCTATTCTACTTGCTTTAACCCTAGGTTTCAATAGAATAATTGTCTGCTGCTTCTCGGAGAACCCTATCTTCACTCACAAAGAAGTAACAGTGTCATGGAGCAAGGAAACAAAACGTATAAAAATAAGGATTCTTTACGAGTTACTGGAAAAAATAAAGAAAGTATATGGAGATAGAGTCAAGATTATTTCTTGAGTATATATGCTGCAGCCACTATGGCTATGAACACTATAATAGCTGCACCGACAACCGCTCCTGCATTGGATTTCTCAACAGTTATCGTGGTCGGTGAAGTGGTTGTCTTTGTCAATGTTTGAGTAGTTGTATGAGTTACAGTGTTGGTAACCGTAGTGGTTTGAGTCACTGTCTCTTTCTGGGTTACAGTTACTCCTTGGGGAGGCGTGTATGTTTGCACGAAACTATAGGCCCATTTGAATACATTATAGATGAACTTAGGGCCATCTAAAGTCACACCGTAATAGGAGGGAGCGAATGTAGGTTCGTAGTCACCGTAAGGCGATTCACCGCTAACTATAACTAGGGAAGCTTTATTGCTGGATGTCGGTAATACTTCAGCTGCTATAAATGTGTAGTTGGCGTTTGGGCAGCCAGTTACTGCTTCTGCGGTGGCACCGGTGCCTGGGGCTAGTCCGGCAGCGAATATCTGGTTTATAGCGAGTGGAGGCGGCAGGTTGTTATCAGCTATGTATGCTGTCGGATAGTACCTGGCTATTCTGATAACGTTCTGCGGTGGGTTCTGGCATGCGAGTAAGTTAACTGTACCGTTGTCGTAAACGTAGACAACGTTGTCTGGGCCATGGGCTAGTATTGGATGTGTTATACCGTCCGCTACTGCAGAGGCTTCCTTGTCAGGATACACTTGGGCTAGGACTCTATAGAACTTCTGTGCGTCATGCTTATTATCGTATATTGCACCCTCATCCACTCTCAAATGCGATCCAACATACTCAGCCACAGTATTGACCGCGGCCTGTGTAACATTCCCACTACCATAATCACTGTCACCAGCTAACCACAAAACCTTACCTCCAGATTCGAGCCATTTAGCTAGTGCATCCATTTCATCCGGGCTCAAATAAGATGTTGGCTGTCCTACCACAATAATATCAAACTGGCTTAAGTCAACCTGATCGAAAGACTTGTTTATCAGTATGATCTTCGCGTAATCCAGAGTCTTTGATATATTAGTTACATACTTGGCATTCTCACCGTGAGCCATGTCGAATCCGATAACTATCTTAGACGTATTAGCGTTCACCGGGTGAGGTATTATTGCTAGCATCGATACTCCTATAACCAAGATTAAGAGAATTGTTACTGCTTTCATATTCATGTGTATTGCACCCCGTATTAGGGAGTTCTAGGTAATCCTTGGAACCAGTTGTTACTTATAAATAATTACCACATAGTTAGAGGAAAATATTTTGTTATCTATCATATTACTATGTATTCCCGAAAAATGCCTCGAGGGATGGAGGATGAATAGAATTCTGAGAATAGCTTCTATATTCCTTATTGTAGGGTTGGTATTCTCGATAGCGGCACCTATTACAGCGATTAATACTAGAGCAGCCGATAATAAATGGCCATGGGGAAATGCACAAGAACCCTATCCATGGCTTAATTATTTAGTACAACTATGGAAGCAAAGCGGTGATACCGGGCCCGTCAAACTGCTTATTATAACCAGGCATGACATAGCTATACAGCAAAAGACGAAGGAGCTATTCCTTAATAGCCCTGTTGCGAAAAAATTAAACATAGTAGGTCTAAACTTTGTACAAGTAGGGCCGACGTTATTTGAGTACTATATGAGTAAAGCACCTATTGACGTAGCTTGGGGTGGTGGTCCTACATTATTCGATTACCTATACAAGGACGGTTACTTGGCTCCGATTAGCCCTGATTATAATAAAGCAGCTTATGCAGCTCTCTACGAAGCCAGCAAGTTCCCTAATACCATACATGGAATACCATTAAAGAGATTCAGTCCTGATGGTAAAGTATATTGGATTGCTGCTGCTTTAAGCAGTTTCGGCTTCACCGTCAACCACGACAAGCTGAAGGAATGGAATCTACCTACACCGCGTACATGGGTGGATCTATCGAACCCTATATTCGCCACTACACCACAGTTAAGCGTGGGAGGAGCTGATCCAACGAAATCCACTAGTAACACGAGAATATACGAGATAATGCTCCAGGTGTATGGATGGGATTTGGGGTGGATGATTCTAACAGGATTTGCAGGTAACTCTAAGATTTACGATGCAAGTGATGCTGTTAGAGAGGCTGTAATCCAAGGAGATATTGCAGCAGGTGTCACAATAGACTTCTACGGTTATATTGCCATGCAAATAAACCCGCATACAGAGTACATAATGCCGCAGAAACAAACGGCCATAAATGGAGATCCTATAGCATTAGCGAAGAGCACCAAACACCCTATTCAAGCTCTTGCATTCATAGCATGGGTACTTAGCGAGTACGGTGGACAGCAGGTTTGGCTTTACAAAGACATAAACAGGCTCCCTATAAATCCAGCGGTATTTAAGGTTGCTCCACCTAGTTTGAAGAGACCTGACCTGCAACAGAGTTACGAGAATGCCCTAGGGAATATAGGCTTTATTTTCAACGACACTAGAGCAGCTAGCTGGGAATTCGCTATGCAACAATACTTCTCAGCTGCTCTAGTAGGGAACGCCCACCAAGATCTCCAGAATACATGGAGCGAAATAGCAAATGCATGGATCAATCATAAGATAAGTGATGATTGGATGGCATATTACTCTTGGAAACTATTGAGCCCGCTGTCTTTCAAGGATCCCGTTACCGGTAAGAATGTAACGTTCTCAGAGAAATATGCTGCAAGCATGAACAATAAGATGCGTAGTGATGCGACACTACTCAACCAGCTAAAACTTGAATGGGAGAATGCCATGATAAATAGAGCGGACAGCTTACTCAAACAGTTCGAGTCAACGGATCATAGCAAACCTGCCCCGCAAGTTCCATGTGTAGCCTACCAGCTCGTTAATATGTGGAAGAAGTTCCTTAATGAGACACCTATGAATTTACCGGCGGAATGCCAGGCCACGTCAACACAATCATCAAGCATGACGAGTACAACATCGCCTGTGCAAACAAGTTCGACTACTATAACCAGTACAACAACCTCTTCTTCGCCAGCACAGACCAGCACTACGCAGAAGAAGGGTAATGCTGCCCTGCTATGGACCTCGGTGATCATAATAATCATAATAATCATAGCCGCGGCATGGTACGCTATGAAGAAGTAGTTTTATTAGCAGCTAACCACTGATTATTTTTTGGTGACTGCTTCTGCACACCTTATCCCTTTCTCTTAAAGAGATAAAAGACGCATATTTCCTCGAACTGAAACCAGACTACCCGTTGACCAAAGCGAGAAGGGAGTTTCGGAGATATGCACCTAGAATAGCTCTTGTAACAGATGAACACCAGTTACTTAGTGGAATAATCTATAGGGCTACAATAATTACATTGACCTCTGGCAAATCAAACCTATGTGTAAGGAGTTTAATGGAGAGGCCGAAGATTTTAGTTAAAAGCTTAGACGATACATCGACTACACTAAGATTAATGGTCGATGAGGACGAATGGACTGTTCCAATAATTGGCAGTGATGGAAAACCCACAGGTACCATAAGCCTCGAGGCCTTTATTAGATGGGTCTACGAGAGTGGGTTCTTAAAAGAAAAATTAACTGAAAATAAAGTTTCAGAAGCCATGTCATCAAATAACTTGCTATATGTCACCCAAGACGACACTATTTCACACACAATAAGGAAGTTAGTTAAAGAAAAATTCACGGGGCTCCCTGTTGTCGATTCCAAGTTAAAATGCATAGGCATTCTCACCCAGTACGATATCCTGCGGAAGCGTTCATCTGGAATAGTGCTTGACTCAGAATCCGGGCCCGCTAGGAGTGTGAAAGTAAAAGAAATAATGTCTACTCCTGCTGCCACTATTAAACCCAGCCAAGATTTATGGAGACTTATTGAAATAATGGCTTCAACGGGGTTTGGGAGGATGCCGGTTACAGATGAACACGGTAGGTTAGTAGGAATAATCGATAGATCAGATATAACAAGATTTATTCTAGAAAACATATAATCTATCCATTAATAGGCCCATGTTTTCAACGGGGTGATAACTCATGTCTCATCATATACCACCTCCGATTAGGCGTAGGGTGGAAGGATACAGGTGGATTAGAAGTGACGGGAAGCCAAATTGGAATCAACATATCACTGATAAACTAGGTGAAGTTCTCCTAATAGCCTCTAAGCCTCCTATTACAATACCAAAGGACTCAAGTATTCTCGAGGCAACAGAGAAAATAGCGTCAAATAATGTCAGGGGCTTACCTATTGTTGAATCCGGTGAGAGATTATATGGTGTATTAACTGGTGGTGATCTTATCAATTACTTGGGAGGGGGAAGCCTCTTTGACATGGTCAGCAAAAAATTTAGCTTCAATATATATGAATCACTAGAGAAAATGCCTGTTGAAGCACTTATCTACAAGTCACCTATCTCCATCGTAGGTTCCGCAAAAATCGATGAAGCTTTGAAAACAATGGCTGAGCACGGAGTTGGATTCCTGCCTGTAATAGATAAAGAGAATACGGTAAATGGTGTTTTAACAGAGCATGATCTAGTGAAGTATCTAGCTGGGAAAACTACTTGGAGAACAGTCGCTGAAGTTATGAGTAGAACTGTAATAGGCATAGACAAAAGGGGAAGCCTCTGGGAAGCGATGAAGCTTATAGTGAAATACGGGTTCAGAAGATTACTGGTTTTCGATGAGGACAAACTAGCTGGTTTCATTACAGCAAAAGGAATAGTCTCCTTCTTCGGGTCTCACAAGGCATTTAAATACGTTAAAACTGGGGACATAAGGGAGGTCTTGAGAGTTCATGTATCAGAAATCTCTACTCCTTACTACACTATTACCCATCCTAGTGAGGATATAGGGGAAGTTGCGGAGAGAATGGTAAAAACAGGGCTAAGTGGATTGCCTGTCATAGAAGAAGAATCGATAGTGGGTATTATAACTGAGCGCGACGTCTTATACGGCCTGTTAGTTAGGTGAATTTCATGCCAAAGATTCACCTACATGATAGAATAGCACGTTTTTACAGAAGAGACGTTCTCACGGTTCCTATGAAAACAAGTTTCATAACAGCATTGGATCTCGTAGAGAGAACCCAGCTGAAAACGATATATGTCTTAGACGAGGGGAGGCTTGAAGGGTTCATAAACACTGATCTCGTAGGGGATAAATTCATAGACAGGAAGCTATATCAGAAACCACTCACGGACGTGAAAATCGAAGACATTATGGAATCGTATACAGAGAACGATGAGAGAATAGTGAGAACACGTCAAACGCTGAAGACTGCTGCAAGCCAAATTGTTAGTAACTCGTACCTAGACGAGTTGCCCGTGGTTGACTATCATGGGAAACTGATAGGGAGAATAACATTATGGGATCTCTTAATGTCTATACAATCGAAAATAGACGCTAGCTTAAAGGTTAGAACGATGGCGTCATCCAACGTTATCACATGTAACAAGGATCACAGCATTTATTATGTAGCTGCTAATATTCGTGCAAGCAACCATAACGCTATTATCGTCGTTGATAGCGATGATAAGCCTACCGGTATTATCTGCAGGCATAATCTCGCTAGAGAGTTACTAGCATCTCCCTGCAAAAAAGGTGCCAAGTATAGGAACAAGACTGTCTTTAGCAGTATGGCGTTCTTCATTACCGCCGAAGAAGTAATGTCGAGGAACTTCATTGAAGTGCACGAAAACGAGGATTTGAAACGGGTCATAGGATGGATGGTTCAAACTAGATCGGAGATCTATCCCGTAGTAGATGATAATGGTAAGTTGGTCAGAATAGTCTCAGCCAGAGACATAATTAGTAAGCTTCTAGAATAAATTGTGCCTTTTTAGGAGAAAATTTTCCCAACGAGATCCTCAGGGTCGAATGGTTCCAAATCCTCATATTTCTGGCCCGTTCCTATGAATATAACTGGTTTACCTGACATAGCAATAACTGAAACAGCCGTACCTCCCTTTACGTCTGCATCCATTTTTGTTAGTATTATACCATCTATAGAGACTGCATCGTCGAAAAACTTAACCTGGTCCAAAGCATCATTCCCTGTGAGGGAATCTATAACTAGTATCTTGTAATCTGGCTTGGTGACTCTAGACACCTTCTTTAATTCCTCCATAAGATCACGGTCGACGTGAAGTCTTCCCGCCGTATCAATCAAAACAACACAGTAACCTCTAGCTTCAGCATACTTCATAGCATCGTACCCTACTGATGCTGGATCTGCACCATACCTGCCTCCTATGAACGGAAGCCCTAGTTTTTCCATGTGAAGTTTTAGCTGCTCCTGAGCTCCCGCTCTAAAAGTATCAGTAGCTCCTATAACAGGAGTTATTCCCTTCTTCTTTAGTAAATACGCCATTTTTGCAATAGTTGTGGTTTTCCCAACACCATTAACACCCAAGAACATTATCTTAGTTAGCAATTTTCGTTTACACCTTGTCTCTATTTCCTCGAGAATATCTACCTGCGTCGGCTTTGAAAGGATATCTAGAATTGCTTCTCTGAAGCTTTCCTCAACAAATGCCCTAATATCGGTTCCACGTTTCACCTTAATACCCAAAAGCCTCTTCTTAACGTTTTCTACTATTTCCACTGCAACGTCATATGCCACATCACTTTGAGCTAACTCTAGTATAAGATTGTCCTCAATTCCTTCGAAGTCTTCTTCCGACAACTCTTTGTATGCAATTTTTTTCGCAACCTTCTCACTAAACGTATCAACTCCTTTTTTGAGAACAGAGCGGAGCTTACTGAACAATTAAATCACCCGTTAAACACAAGGCTATAGAATATATAAAACGAAGAAAATAGTCAGATATTACATTATCAGTATGCCTGTTTTATACCATTTTCTCTCTAGATTTTAGTAGCTTCCTGAGCCGCCGGAGTCTGCTGTGACTGCTGTAATATACCTGATAGATTTGATTGGAGCCTGTTCCTTTCCGCTACTAGCTCACTTATCTTCTGCTTGATTTCATCTGACGCTTTTAGCAGTCTTTTCTCCTCTTCGTCAAGAACAGTAATCGCCTCAGACGGTGATAATGGTGCATAATGCTTTGATGAAACTCTGACAAGAATTTTACTGTTATCCAATTTTTCAGCTTTAACTAGAGAATACGATTTAGCATCTATGGGAATAAGAACGTTCTCCGAGTTTTTCGCGATAGCGTCTATACTGTCCTTTGACTGTTTGATTATTAGTATTTCCCTTGAAATCGCTTCTAGGTTTGTTTGGAGCTGTGTTATAAGCTGGTCTAGATACTGTATACTCTGGTATAGTTCTCCGAGCCTATTATCTTGTTCACTCACGACTCATCCCAACCCTCAAGATTTGCTATATTGAGAACATAGGTAGACCCTGCCTCTTCAAGCGGGATTTCCCTAGTTTCCTCAATCTTAATATGACGTCTTTTCAGTTTATGCCGGCTTCCTAGGTCCGAGTACAGTTTCTCAACCGCGTCTTTCGAGTTTAAAGCTCTTATCTCGACAGTGAAATCTTTCCACTCAGGGAACTTATCATGCGACAAGAGCATTTTTCCCTTAATTCTAAACACTTTCACATAACTCATATCAACCACCCAAAGCCATCTGTATTCTAACCAACTCAGGGCCCGTTGTTTCCGAGCCTACTAGTCCTCCTTTGCTATTAGCTACCAAGCCCGTCTTTATAAATGAAACCCCGAAGTTAATAGTGCCGGTCATTATATCCACCTTAAAATAATCCGATAACCAGTCTAACTCATCGTCCGTGACGTCCCTATGAACGATTCCCCCCCTATCAGTTATAACTCCGAGAGAACCAACTGTGGGTATTCCTATTATTGATTTTTTAGTCACCTCAACGTCGAGAACATCGCTTATAATTTTCAACGAGTTATCATCGAGTTCCGGGTAAACTAAAGCTGCCTTATTATTGGTTAATATCATGTTTCCAATAGCATTATTTCTCGACGGTAAAACTCCTAGCTCTAAACCCACGGTTCTTACTATGTTTTTGAGCTTACGTATTTCAGGGTCACTTGATGTGCGCGGTACAATTATGCCATTGTCATTCAATGCTACTAGAACACCTAGAAGACTAGTATCCGAGATTTTTAAGTGAAAAACATCTACCCCCAAGACGCCTTGTATGATCTCTACATCTTTAGGGTTTAAATCCATGGGGATCAAAGCCAATTTATTGTTAGCTACGATATATACACCAACATTAGGGTTTCCCCTATAGTCGAAGTACTCGACTCTAAAACTATCATTCATTATTCCGTCAACCCTTGAGAATTGTTTAATGCATTATCGTTATAAATAGTAATATCATTAAAGGAGGCCCGGGCTTAAACATGTAAAGCACGTTTATTTAGAATGTGACATGAAAACAACTGCGACTTTCTCCTTCTCCTCCTCTTCTCCTTCCTCGAAAACTCTTACTAGAATCCTTATGTATCTTGGAGGCTTTTCTATTCCCCTGCTCCAAATATAGTTATTTACATCATTAGTTATAACTACCCTATCAGCCTTAGTGTGCCTTCTTACATACATGCCGAGCCTTCTCGCAGCTCTAGCAGCTCTGTTTGTCCTCTTCCCGTAATATAGGGGGCCTAGGGATACAGTATATTCTCTCTCTAGCACTATAGTTGACTTTTCATCCGCCATTAGCTTTCACCTTAGACTTTTAGTTTCTGCCTCCTCCAGTTCCTCATTTTATAGTTGAATCTTACCTTACGTAATGTCTTAACTACAACCCATACAGGTATAGGGTTACTTGACTTATTGGCATGGGCCAATCTTAGCTTCCTTGCAACATGCTTATTCCTCGCCATCCAGGACACCATACTAAGCCTGTTTAGCCTTAACAGGTAATAAAAACTATTTTCTCTTAAATCTAATTTTAGGCTCCCTGTGAGTCCTAGAGTAAAGTTCTGCTAGAATGTTCTTTACAGTATCTTCTCCTATAGGCACAGCAACTCTACCTGTCTGAGCTAATGCAATGAGTTGCTCTTCTACAAGAGATGCTAAATCCGGTTTAACTAGCTTAACATTATTCAACCTTTCTCTAGCCTTTTCAGTGAGGAGTTTCCGTAGGAGCGCTTGTTTCTGTGCTTCTAGTTGTTTTTGAAGTTCCCTTCTCTTCGCTTCCTCCCTATATTGCTCCAGCCTTCTCCTTCTTATTTCTGCTAATTCTTCATCATCATAGTCGTCCGCAGACATGGTTTTACACCCCATCTCTAACATACTAAAATGGTAATTTAAACTAGTTAAATATAACATTAAGGCAGACTAGTGCTGGTATTGATAATAATAGAATGAAAGAGTTACTCTAGATAAGGCTTAAGTTCAAGCTTTTTTTCTGCTAGCTCCTTAAGGATCTCATGTGCAACGTTATCCAGTAAGCTGACTCCTGAAGCCGTCAGCACACGTCCTTTCCTGGGTACTATTTGGACGAGACCGGCCTTCTGTAGCTGCTGAAGAATATTCCTTATTACAGCGCCTCCCGATTTCCTGAAGTGCTCCGGCTTCGAGCCTAGACTGGCTCTTCCACCATAAATTGTCCTCAGCCTCTCGATTCCAACAGGTGTTTTAGCTTTATACAGCCTCCTCATAATGGATGCAGCTCTTATATACCACCAGTCTGTATCAGTAGGAGGAGCCTCCTTATGCACTCCAGTTTTCACGAAATATGACCATGTCAATGGCGTTATTTCATTCATTCTCTTCAGTTTCAGGGCAACTCTTTTTATAAGCTCATCAGCTGGTACCTCCAACGCGTTAACCATCTTTATACCACCCATCGCTTTCTTGATTTCCCAATACATCAATTACCGCTTATTAAAGTTAGCTTTCCTTTTTAGAATAACAGTTCTTCCCTTTACATCTATAAGCTCTGCATCAGCTTTAAAAGCCAATTCCTCTGCAACTGACTTCCTATCAGAGTCTTCCGCTATCAGTGTAGATCTGAGCATCTTGACTTTAATATACCTCTTCCTCTTTAAACGTCTCTTAACTTCCTCGACTACCCCCTTATCTAGGCCTCTTTTCCCTATTATCATATCGACTCCCATCTGGTGTAGCTTTTCTTTATCCATAATCCACACCCTCCTCAGCTTGTTGCCCTAGAGGGTTTATAGGGATACCTGTGCATCCAGCCGCATACAAGGCAAGTTACAACAATCCTAGATGACCTTCCATCGTTCACCAATCTTATCCTACTAGTCAAACCCGGGATCAATGGGACATCGCAATTCTCACATATGCCTCTCTTGACATCTAAGGGTATACGAACTCTATTCCTCATTGATAGCCTTTTTATGAGGCGTGTAAGCATTCGGGCATGTTCGAAGTCCCCTTTTCTAGCGTCCTCCACAGCTAAGTCATAGAGTATCCTCATCCGCTGGATAATTAAGTCCCTATTATAATTCCTTCTTCTACTTTGCCTCTTCAAGCTTCTTCAACTGCCTAGTATACATTTCCACTAATTCAGTCATAGTTGTAGCGTCTTCCGGAGCCTTGTCATCTCTCCATCTAATAAACCTCGGAAACCTGATGGAGATACCAGCACCAGATCTGATCTTATTCCAGCAACATGTATGGAGAGGTGATAAAGTAAGCTCTGCTCCAATTATTTCAGCCACTTTAGCAGGGACGAACCATAGATCTGGCTTCATAATAGAGTCCACTCTAGGATGCTTGTGCTGTATTATATAGGGTTCAAAGAGACTATACATCTTATCTAGATCCTCATCTGTAAACCCGCTACCAACCTTACATACGGTCTTAAAAGAATCAGTCTCAGGGTCATATGCTGCCATTAGGAGAGTGCCTATTTTACCTCCTCTCCTACCTCTACCATAAAATCCTCCCACGGCAACTAAGTCGACTGTATCGATCATTTCGCTCTTATAATCTCTCTTGAACTTTATCCAAAGCCAGCCTCTTGCTCCTGCCCTATATAGAGAATTCCCGTGTACAGCTTTAGCCATAACACCCTCTGCTCCTTCTGAAACGGCTTTCATGAAGAAATTCATAAACTTGTCTGGATCACTTGTTCTAATATAAGTAGCTATAGTCCAGTTCTGATCATTTTCGACAATAGACTCCAACACTTTCCTACGCTCGGGTAGAGTCTTGACTGTGAGATCCTCCCCATCCACGTACAATAAATCGAAAAGAAACACTGCTACAGGCACTTCTTTCATGGCTATGTGTATGTCATGCTTTCTTTTCCTCCTCATAAGTTCCTGGAATGGACGCAGCTCCATTGTTTCTGGGTCTATAGCAACTATCTCTCCTTCAACTATAGCCTCACGTGCTTTAATGAATTTCTGAGCAAGCTCTCGCACATCCGGATACATATGGGTTATGTTCTCTAGTCTTCTTGAGTAGATATAGACCTCACTGCCCTTCTTATGAATCTGACCTCTCTCACCATCATACTTATATTCTACAAGTCCATCTCCACCTATCTTTCTCAATATTTCAACAGGATCATTAAGCCTTTCAGCTAGCATTGGTCGGATAGGTATTCCCACCTCCGGTTTCACATCACTCAGAACCTTAACTCCCTGAGATGCACATATCTTTGCTATATGGCCTAAGTCTGCTCTGAGATTGTATGCCCTTTCTACAACAGGTCTATCCTGTACTCCTTCACCAAAAGCTATAGCCAATGCGTCAAGAACGGTGGCATCGCCGACACCCAACCTAAGCCTTCCCTCAATAATTCTGATAATGTATCTAGCCTCCAATGGCTCGGCTTCCGAGAGTAATCCAGATATTAATCGTATCTTAATATCCCTGCTACCTTCACCTTGTGCTAATGCTACTCGGTAAAGCGTGTTATATACTTCTATGACTGTTAGTTCCCTCTTCTCTTGTTGGCCAATCCATGACATAAGCCCGGCAACTTGAGATCCCCCTGCATTACTAGTCAAAGTCTCCGCCACTATGCCTAGATCACCCAATTGTTTGTAAAGCGCGTCGATCTCTTTCTCAGGCTTCTTATAGGCTAATGAAACAGCTTTAACTAAGAACTTCTCCGAGACACCAAAGTTAGGTATATCCTTCCAATCGGGACCAAGCTTACCTTGCATTAAATATACGACCTTGTCAATAATCTCCGGTGGTGTTTCCTTGAACAAGTTAACAAGTATGACTGTCATTTGCGTTCTAGCACTAATTTTCTCGAGTCTATCAAGGGTTTCAACAAGATATTTGAAAGGCATGTCATTCTCGGGCAACCTAAACACCGTTTACCAGCGAATACGATGTTAGCATAAACATTTATCTATATTTGAATATTATCAGTGAAAAACATTCATCCTTATTTTTCACCTTTGCTAAACCAATAATTTGGCGATGACGAGAACCGGCAAGAAGGTATCAATGCCTGGTCAGAGTTACACCGAGCCTTTCTGACTAGTTTTCAACGTAGCCTTATACTGTTGATGAAGAGTTTGGAGAATATATTTCATAGCGCCAATTATACGAAGCTCTTCCACAGTAGATTGCAAGCCCTCAACACGAATCTCTCTCAAGGACCCATCGGGGTTTTCCCTGATTTCAATGGCGATAGTGGATTCCTCGCCTTGCATAGCCTTTATCTCTGTAACAACATTATTTATGTAATCCCTCAACTCGGAGGTTAGAAAAGCTTTGAAGCTAGGGGAACTCCTGACATAACCGTCTCCCCTGAATATAATAGCTATCCTTTTCTTTCCAATCTTTAGATCTTCGGACTTCTCCCCAGGCATGGGAGGTGAAATGGGCATGTTACCTTCCAGTATTGAAAGCATTGCCTTATAATAGTGTAGATCTTCCTCTAGTTCGATAATCTTCCTTTTCAACCATACCTTAAGATCGTCGCTAGTAATGGCTTTGCCTTCTAATCTGCTCAATACTATCCCCGTGAAATTATTTGAACAGGAATATTGTAAACTGTACGGCATGATAATACTCTAGTATTGCCTGTGCCGTATAGACCAGATTATATTAGATCGTTTTCCTGCAGATAATTATAAGCAGAGTAAGCAGCTATTGAGCCCATCGCAGCTGCCGTTACCACCTGTCTAAAATTAGGCCATTTATTAGTGCAATCCCCTGCTGCAAATACGCCGGAGAGATTGGTTCTCATCCAGTCATCTATTATTATGTAGCCATTTTGATCTATACTCAGCCCGTTTCTAGTTGCCCATTCCTTGTCCGGTTCGAATCCTATTTCTATAAAAACACCGTCAATATTCAAAGTCTTCTTTTCTCCTGTAACTTTGTTTTCAACTTTAACGTAGTTAACCTTCTTATCCCCTCCTATCTCGGTTAGAACGG
>WALV01000033.1 GCA_015522645.1 Candidatus Tiamatella sp. | reverse complement strand
CTCGTCGGGTATATCGCCGCGAAGTTCCTCCAAGGCACGACTATCTTCACAAACGAAGTGGGGTTAGCTTTAGGGCTAGCTGTCCCTAGCTTCGCAGCGTCAAGAGCGTTCAGTAAGGTGAGTAAGAATGAGGAACATATGATGAGGAGGTTCACCGACTTCCTCCACGACATTGCCTCGGAGCGCAGGCTCGGCGTCCCGTTAGAGCAGATTCTACTGAACATGGAGCCTATTTACGGACCATTGAATAATTCCTTGAAGGTTATGAAGATGGGTATTAGGACAGGTATGCCTATGAGGCTGTCTATAGCCCTAGCCTTCTCAGAGGTTAAGTCCAGGATTGTTAGGTTCATGGCGATACTGCTGAGCGATGCTATAGTACTAGGATCCGCCACCGAGGAGACTTTTAACTTCATGGAGAGAATGGTTAGAGAGCTCGTCGATGTTATTGACTCTATGAGGAGCGAGCTCAGGTCAATCAGCCTTACACCTTATATTATTATAATCGTAGAAGTAGTAGGCATAGCTTTCTTCATCACCACTAACCCTGTGGCCATAGTGAATGTAGGCGTACATGGAAGCCAGGGCCTAGGACCCCTGGCTACCTCGTCTACAACGTATAATGCAGCCAACTTGGAGACAGTATCCCACTACTTCGCGTACGGAACAATATTTACGTCTTTCATAGGAGGATTCATTATCGGACTCCTCAGGAAACAGGATGTCTGGGCCGGGTTCTTCCATGCAGGTGTAATTATGTTAATAATAGCTATAACCCTCGCTCTAACAAGTAAAATAGGGATTAGTTCTTCACTGTAGAGGTGTCATTAATGTATAAGCGGAAAGGTATGTCAACCATTATCGGCGAGGTTATACTCGTATCATTCGCACTAGCTATCTCACTAGCTTATCTAGCTTACATTAATTCCTCGATCACAGAGGAAAACAGTAATTTGCCACCCTCCGTGGTTGCTGAGGCCCAGAAAAACACGATTGAAATACTGGAATTCGGGCATACTAACACTAGTGTGGTATTCACTGTTAACGTGGTTTTCAATGTGAAAATAGCGACTCTCATATCTGTCCTGGGTTATAGTGAGAACGACATACCTGTTCCGCTTGCCATGAATTCGGCGTACGAGTTCGGGGGTTCCGGCATCCTCTATCCTAACACTACGCTCCCCATATTAAAGATAGGCCCTGGTAAAGTAGTAGTTATGTATAAAACGAACTATTATAAACTAAGTGACTTCGGAGTACCTAATGACGTGTATGCTGTTAGAATCCCATTCAGTTCTCCAATAATTAGAATAAACTCAAGTATTTATAATGCCAATCTAGATAAGATTAAGATAATAGCCCTCACACAGGTTAACAATAACTTTTACGAGTACGCGGCCATTGAAATTAACATGCATGAGAACAGGTGATCACCTTGCGTAGAGCTGAGAGGCATAAGATCCGCCTAGGTATATCTTCAATAATAGTAGCGATTATACTATTACCAGTCATATTCGGCGTTCTAGCCTACTCTATCTATAATCTAAGAACACAATATGTAATGTATTCCAATCTCCTGGCAAACCAGGAGTACAGGGCACTCTCACACACGGAATCAGTTTCAGGTATAATTAAGACCACAGCGGATACAGTTATTCTCGAATTAATAAATAACGGTCTGAGCACTTCTACAGTCAAATACGTGATGGTGAAGGTAAACTTAACGGAAGGCTCAAACCTCCTATTCATTATAAACCTGACCAATGACAAGTTCAACACCGCCTATCCAATAAAATCCATCAACATTACAGGAAGCGTGAAGCAAAATCAGGGGCTGATTCTCCCACCCGGTTCAAGAGCAGTTATCACAATAGAATTCAACTCGGATGTAGAATCCGCCTCAGCCGGAGCCGTCACTATATACGGAACCTATATACAGTTTAAGCCTCCAGTTGAATCAGTGGTATCAACTGTTTCCACTACCCTAGTCATGTTCACCGTACCCTCATTAACAGACCTACGGACAAGATCGGATGTCGAAGTTTTAGACTCCAATGAAACATTAGCAATAGGATCACCCGAAGATCCGGGGACCGGTATGACATTAGCGTCGCCTGGATCGGGTTTATGGTGCTTATATGCCGCCTATAACAATGCAAACCTGACGGGAACGATAAGCTATTCGGTAGAAGCAATAGGCTTCAGTGGAGGATGGTCCCTGACTAGAGAGGGGCCGCCATCCTATTCTATACTCGCTACAACAGACTACCATTACAATATATATGGTAATAACTTAGAAATATCAAATTCTACCAAGACAATCAATATAGGAAACATTTTAAGCCAATATGGGTATCAGGCCGTTAGAATTATAGCTTACGACTTTAAGGGATTCATAGAGAAGGACAATGTTAATAATACGCAGAATCCAGCCAGTGTGGTAGGTATAGGATTATACGGGCATTATAACCCTGATACAAACCGTTATGATCGAGAAAGCAAATTATACTTGAACGGAACGGCAGATAAAGTCTATGTATACGTTAGAAATGATACATGTGGCTCATCTAAATACGTATCTTATTCCCCCTATTTAATACTAGGTGACTTTGACAATAACGGATATACTGAACTGTTATTCATAACTGAAGACGGGTATTTCGATTACTACGGTTATGACGGCTATGAAAACTATGTAAACTCAAACAGCTATGGACCCCCAGACCTGGATGATTATAGCAGTGAACCATTAACATTTGTCTTCAAAGGATACCCAATAGACAGTAATAAGTATGTAGCAGTTGAAGTCACTATTAGATACTACTTCCATGACAATGTTGGAGGAGATGAACAGGCATTAGATGTAAATCACTGGATTCTTAACCTGGGGCTTTTCGATCCGGAGAACAATTCAATAATACCATACTATAAACTAAGATACCAGTATTTAACAAAGATGGAAGATACCTATCCACCTAGTTGGGATTACAGTATTGATACCGTGCAAATCCTAATTCCACCTACAGGTAAGACATACTATTTAGCTCTTCAATTCAGAGATCCGTTCAACGAAACAACATCAGGTTTATTAGGTAGTACTAGGATTGGCGGTGATATTATGCTAGGAGTAGAATACTTGTCTATAGTTTTAATGCAACAACCACAAAGCTAATCCTTATACCTTACTTTTTAATAAGCCAGACTCTAACGTTTATCAAGGTGGTTGAAAATACCAGGTTATCCACCTAGTCATAGTGGAGGTCAAGATGAATATTTGCTTGATATATTGAAATGCTCTGTTTGGCTTGAAGAGAAGACGGCTAGGCTCTACTCATTGCTTTCTGAGAAGATTGAGGATAAATATGTGTCAGGGTTAATGAAGGTTGTCTCAAAGCAAAGTGAAACCCATGCACTCATGCTTAAAACTATACTTGTATCGATTGTACCTAAGGGGAGAGACAAGGTTTCCACAGAGAATTGTGTTGGTATCACGGGTGAGGCTGGTAAGGCTACTGTTGAGTTGATTGATTGGATTATGGGTTTAGATATAATTGATAGGGAGAAGTATACGGCTATTGTTGAGCGTTTGGCTTTCATTGAAAACTCTATTGGGGAGGAAACCTATCAGAAAATGCTGATTCCACTAGTCAAGACTGTACTATCCGAGATATCAACAGGTACATATACCCGTATAATAGACTACTTGAATACCAAGATGCTGAATATAATCGCACTTGAAGAGGAGTTGCATGAGAATATTGCCCTATACTCAAAAGACCTATTATAGAAAACTATAGCCTCCTCTCGAGTAAACCCATCTTTCTAAACACCTTATAAACATCCACAGGCTCCTCAACCCACTCCTCCCTGAAAGGATCATAGTACTCGAAAGGCAACGGGAACACCCATCCAGTTATAGGAACGTCTAGTGAGACTTCCGGGCATTCGTTTAACTCCATCATTACTTCATCGAGTTTATTCATAGGCAATGTACCGGTTGCCATCACTTCCTGCTCTGTAACAATCATCCTAGGCGAAGCTAGGAATGCTGCAAGAATACCATATATCGCGCTCGCACAAATCCTCGGTAACTGGAAGAAGACGTTAGTGTAACTGAAATACCTGTTAACCGGGATCATAACTCTACCGACGAGTTGATTAGACGATAAAATATGGTATCTCTTAAGTATGAAACGATACCTGAGCCTCCGTAGCCTAACTAGTTCCTTTCCCTCACCGGATTCCGAGTAGTCCAGTAACCTGCTCTCAAGTATCTTGGATATACTCGTTATCTCCTTAAGTCTACTATACGGGTTATTGTCGAGTACACTCATTATGACGAAATCCAGTAAATGCGACCTCTCTATTCTAGGCGGACTAATCACCCTGTTATACATTTTCTTATTGCATTCGAGATCTCCATACGAACAGCAGTTAAATACGGGAAGCGAGCTACCTATCCTCGCTTCCTGATATACGTTACCATACAGTACCTCTGATAAGATTTTCTCGATGAAGTTAGCTGGAATATAATAGGAGACTATTGCACGGCCCGACATTAACACTGATACACTAGCAATGAATTTCTCAGCTGGTAGAAAATCGAATCCCCTTTTCGCTTTCCCTGTTACAATGTATTCCATTATTCTCTTTATGATATCCTTATTCGTAACTTTGGCAACCAGTAAGACTAGCTCGAATATTCTCACATCCCTAATATGGTATGCAAAGAATTTCTTTTCCAGTCGCTTTATATTCTTGTATACTGCGACCCTCGATATGCCGGGTGCTTCCTTCCTAAAGTCGTGGCAAGTGAGCCAGGCTATAAAGTCAGTAAGGTTTTTTAGCGTATTCAAGTCTTTCCGGTTTAACAACATTGATTCGGGAGCACCTCGTATTATTATACATGACCTCTAACAAGAAGGTGATCCGATGTGAAGATGGAGGAAAAGATCCTAAAAATAGTCTCTGATCCAAAGACTGCGTCTATACTAGTCTTCGCTGTAGTAGTTGCAGCTAAGTCCACCATGATACTTGGAGGCGGACACGCCACTCTTGGAGATGTTGTAGGATAACATTGTTTTTTCGAATCCAGCATAACTCTGCACCCCTTCTATTTTGTTTAATACAATGGCTATACTAGTATGTTGTGTTTATGCCTGTCCATCGCCTCCCGAATAAATACATGACCGGTTATTTTGATTGTTAATTATTCATAAAAATATTTCAAAAAAGCCGGGTTACTTGAAATCCTCCTCGAAATACTCGGAATCCCCTCGTTTACCCTCTTCTCTCCTATGACGCTCTAATGCTCTCAGCTCTACTCTCCTTATTTTCCCACTAATAGTCTTAGGCAGCTCATCTACGAATTCTATTATTCTAGGCCTCTTATAGGGTGCCATATTCTGCTTCGCCCACTGGAATAATTCTCTAGCTAACTCCGGCGACGCCTTGTATCCCGGTTTGAGTTTTATGAACGCTTTAGGCACTGTCCACTTGATCGGGTGCGGCGAGGGCACTACCGCTACTTCAGCTATCGCCGGCTGCTTCAGCAGGTCGCTTTCCACTTCGAAGGGGCTTATTCTGTAGTCACTGCTTTTGAATACGTCGTCCGCTCTTCCCACGAAGTATAGGTACCCGTCTTTCCCGAGGTAAGCTACGTCCCCCGTCCAATATAGTCCCAGCCTGAATACCTCACTGTTCTTCCCCGGGGAGTCGTAGCCCTTCATTAACCCCATGGGTTTCTCCGGTTCTATCCTTATAGTTATCTGGCCGTCATACCCGGGCTGAACCGGTTTTCCGTCTACGTCTGCAATGACTATATCGTATCCTGGGGCTGGTTTACCCATGCTTCCCGGCTTTACTTCTATGCCTGGGAAGTAGCCTATTTGCAGTGTTGTCTCAGTCTGCCCGTATCCCTCCCTAACAGTTATCCCGATGTCTTCCCTTACCTTGTTTATTACCTTAGGATTCAAGGGTTCCCCCGCGCTCACAGCTTCTTTCAGCTGGTCGAAACTGTACTTTTTTAGGTCTTCTAGTATGAACATCCTCCACACAGTAGGCGGGGCGCACAGGGTGTTTACACCGTATTCCGATATGAATTTTAGGGCTTTTGACGCTGTGAATCTCGAGAAGCTGTATACCATGCTCGTTGCCCCGCTGTTGAAGGCTGTGAAGAACGTGCTCCACGCCCATTTAGCCCATCCCGGGCTGCTTATATTGTAGTGCTTGTCTCCCCACTGTGCCCCTACCCAGTACATTGTTGATAGGTGGCCGGCAGGGTAGCTTGCATGGGTGTGGAACACCATTTTAGGCTTAGCTGTTGTGCCGCTTGTGAAGTATATCAGGGCATCGTCTTCCGCGTTCGTTAGCACTTGGTTGAAACTAGGCTTTCCTGCCGCGAGCAGATCGCTGAACAGCTTCCACCCGGGTCTTTCTTCTACTCCTATGTAGATGAAATCCCTTACACCTAGCTTCCCTAGGTCTTCTCTTAGGAAGTTTATTTTCTCATAGCCAGCCGAGTCAGCCATTACCATCCTTACGTTCGCTCTCCTTACCCGGTCCTCAACGTCCTCATGGCTTAATAGGATTGTTGCCGGTACAATCTTTACTCCGGCTTTCAATAATCCGAGGAATATTGTGAAGAGTTCTGGTATGTTTCCCGTCATAACGAGTATTGAGTCACCAGGCTTGTAGCCGGATTCCAGTAAGGCGGTAGCCAGTTTATTGGAGTCGCTTTTTAATTCATAGTATGTCAGTATTTTTCTATCGTTATTTTCAAGTAGCTCGTCGTCCACCCATATGACTGCTGGATGGGTGGCTTTCTCGGCTAGGTAACCGTCGAAGTACTGGACTCCCCAGTTCCATTTTCCTAGTTTAGGCCATTTGAACTCTCTCTTAGCTTCATCGTAGCCAGGTTTTGACGCTAGGAACTCTCGCGCTTTTAGGAAGTTCTCCAGCGACTCTTGGGGAGTAAGGTGTTCTCCGCTCAACCAGGTTTCACCTCGGATAGGAATTATATCTGAGGGTCGCGTCTGAGTATCTGGGTATATTTGTATAATTGTTGTAACCTATCATATAAAAATTAGCCCTAACTAACGTAGGGTTATTGGTGGGAGATAATGACCGGATTAAAACCCGGTGATAAGGCCCCTATCTTCGAGGCAACCACTCATACTGGCCGTGTGATAAGTCTAGGCGATTTCAGGGGCATGATCACGGTGATCTATTTTTACCCGAGGGCAATGACTCCTGGTTGCAGCAGAGAGGCAGTTAGGTTTAACGAGCTTGCAGGCGAGTTTGAGAAGTGTGGCGCGGTTATTCTAGGCATATCGACCGATCCTCCCATGAGGAATAAGAGATTCGCTGAGAAATTGAGTGTGTCGAAGATAATTTTCCTGAGTGATCCTGATGGGAGTATAGCCGGTATGTTCGGTGTATTGAAGAAGGGAGTGAAGAAGCCTAGTGCTGAGAGGGTGACATTCGTTCTCGGCAAGGATCTCACTATTAAGAGTATTCTAAGGAATATAAGGCCTGCCGAGAGGCACGCTGATGAAGCGTTGAAGGTGGTAAGGGAGATGTGTTAACATGGGGAATGCTTTATTTCCCTAGTTTTTCGTAGACCTTCCTAGGCATCTCATCCATAACCAGGGGCTTATCGAGCCTCTCGTCTAGTTTTACTTCAATTATTATCCTATACGGTTCTCCCGTTGATTTCACTGCCTCAGCAGCTTCGGCTATAGTGTTTAGGGCCTCCTTTATTGTTGGTGCTTCAAATACTGTGGCTGCTGGCGTGACTTGGAAATTGTATCCTTTATTTTTGATTACGTTGACTGCCTTGGCTATTAGGTGGCTGACGCTCGGTTTTCCTGTCACGGGGACTATGTAGAACATTGCTATTACAGGCATTCCTCTCCACCATCGTGTTTTTTATTATTAACTTTTTCTATATAATATTTTGTTTATTTTTAGTGAAAATAATATAATCTAACAGAGTTTATCACCCTTTTTCTCATAAACGGGAAGTTACTATTATATATGAGAATCTAGGTGTGTATCTAAATGCAGAATTAACCAGGTGATATAGCGTGAGTAAAGCAGCTCTTTATCTCTGGCTAATAATCCTGTTGATAATAATAGGAGCAACAATATCATACCTTCCAGCATACTATCATGACATGGAGCCTTGGCAGACTAAGGACGCTATTGCCTGGGGTGTAATGGTACCTACATACGCTTACTTCGCTCTAATAGCGACAGGCGCAAGCACTGTCAACAGCCTCTACACAGTTTTCGGCTACAAAGGCCCTAAGAACGTGTTCGAGAAAATTATCAAGCACGCTATATGGCTATCACTAATATCACTAATACCGGCTTGGACACCCATCCTCCTAGACCTCGGTAGACTTGATCATTTCACAGCCATGCTAACAAGCTTCAACTATGAATCCAGGATCGCCTGGATGGGAGTATTATACGTTTTCTTTGCAATAATGGTACTCATAGAACTCATACACCACATACTGGAGGACGCTCATGAGCCCAGTAAACTAGAGAAAGCTGGGGCTCTAGGGTTGACAATTAGTCTCATCACACTGCTCGCGGACTTACTGTTGGACGGTAACCTGGGAGCCGTATTCGGCTCAAGCACTGCAGTACCAGCTTGGAGTGGTGGTTACGTCTCAGTACTATTCGTGGTGATGGCAATATTCATGGGTGCAGCATGGCTAACTATCTATCTCCCAATACTCTACGCTTCAATGGGGAAGGAAGTGAATGGTTTGAGGGAGCTGATCGCTAAAACATATGGGAAGGTAATGATGATAGTTATACTAGCAGTTGGATTCATAATCGGCTGGGAAGCCATAACATCATACGACTACCCGCCGAGGTGGGAGTATTTCAACGAAGTGTTCCACGGAGGCTTCTCAGGGTATTTCTGGTGGTTCGTAGTTGGGTTAGGGCTTGTTGTACCGTTCTTCCTAGCAGCCTGGGGTTATGTCAAGAATAATATGGGTCCAACTTATGTTGCTTCCATAATATCAGCTATAAGCGGGTATATTTTCGTTTACACGTTCGTTATAGCTGGGCAAATAGCGAGAATATCGTTTGACTATGGAGGATTGACGAATAATTTCAATCCATACCATGTTAGGTTCTACCCTTACCACTTTACTCCTAGTAGAGTGGAAGTATACCTGGTAGCATTCTCAGTTGCGTTATGGGCCTTCCTTGTAACCATTGGAGAAATGATTCTTCCACTGGAAAAGGGTGAGAAACCTAAACACTTGTGGATATTTAAGTAGAATAGAATGAGGTGAACCGGATATGAGTGGAGGTATAACTAGGAGAGACTTCCTCAAGATCGCTGGAATAACAGGCTTACTAGTCGGTATCGGAGGAGTGAGTTATGAGACGTTAAAGAAAACTGAAACACTGAGCATGGAGGCAGCGAGTAAACCCAAGATCCAGTACAGGCCAGGGCACTGTGGTATGTGCCCTCAGGGTTGCAGTATAATGACGAGGGTGGTTAATGGTAGAGCGGAGAGAATATTCGGCAACCCGTATGGATTCGCCTTCAACCGAGGGACTATATGTGCTAGAGGTAATATGGGTATATACAGGCTTTACAACCCTGATAAACTGAAGAAACCCCTCATCCGTACAGGAGGGGAGAGGGGTACCTGGCAGTTCAGAGACGCTGACTGGAACGAGGTGTTTGACAAGGTAGTCAACGCCGTTAAACCAATATACCAGGAGATGATGCAGGAGTACCAGAAAGTCTACCAGCAAACGGGGGACCAATTCAAGGCAATGGCGGCTATGGCGCAGAAGGATAAGGTTATATGGAGTGCCGGTTGGTTCGGGTGCGATGTATATAGACCCCAGATATTCGCGTTGCTAATAGGTCTAGGCTTCAGCAACGCTTTCAGCCAACCCATAGCAACATGCTTCCTACCGAAAGCCTTAGGGTGGAGTAGTGTAGTTGGAGTCGGGACACATACATCCATTATAATAGACTATGACAATGTGAAATACTTACTCTCAATAAGGAGAAACCCCTTCGGCAGTATAAGCGTCAGCCATGCAAGTAGAGTTGGGCAGGACCTTAGGAAGTTTAAGCTAGTAGTAGTCGACCCGAGGCTCAGTGAGGAAGCAGCAAGAGCAGATGAGTGGGTGCCAATTAAACCTGGAACAGACCTAGCATTCCTCCTCGGAATGATGCATGTTATACTAGAAGAAGAGCTCTACGATAAGGATTACCTGAGAGAATATAGTGACGCAACGATCCTCGTGGACCCGGAGACGTTTGAACCCTTAGATATTGAATGGGTTCAAGGGAGAGAGCCCAGCGAAAGCATACCCTACCCGAGGCCGTGGAGTGTAAAATGCTTCAAGGTATACGACCTATTCACGAATAGTGTAGTAT
>WALV01000032.1 GCA_015522645.1 Candidatus Tiamatella sp. | reverse complement strand
GATGTTAAGAGATCCCTGTTTTCTTTACATGAAACTTCCAGGTCAGCCTTTTCAAGTATTCTCGTGTCTCTCATTCCAAATCTCGCGACTGCAATAAGTTTACCACACTTGTAAAACTCGTGGACACCTTCTCCATATTTATAAACAATTATGGGAGGTTCCAGGTGGATGCCGGTGATTTCAGATGCTATCGCTGCGCCATTATCACTTAGTATTAAGAAGTTATCCATTTCAGGGTGAAAATCCTTTATGACTCCATGGTTTTCGGAGAAGGCGAATATATAGCTAGAGTTGATAAATGATAAACCTGCTCTAATAACTGCTCTACCCTTATCTATGGAGTGGGATATCATTTCTAGCCTGGCATTTCTAATTTCACTCCTATCAACCAAACTATATCCCGTAAAAACTACTAGCTCCTTCTTAGAGAAGGCCTCTTTCACGTATTCTAAATCTCTTCGACCAACAAGGACTAGAGTGAAAGACTTGATCTTCTCCATAATTGCATCTGAAAGCTTAGAGGATCTAACGCCTCCTAGTGTTTCAACTCTAATACCCCAGTAGGGATAGAAGATATCCACCGCCTTACGGGTAGCTTCACGATCTTTCTTCCCTCTTACAAGGATGGTAAACATTAACTATCTACTCCCTCCTGTAGAGATTAACGCCTATAGAAACCATAACCATAGACAACAAGACTACAGCGATGGTAAGTGTCGCCTTAATGACTTCGTATGCCATCCTCTCTCCCATAAAATAAACTGAATATGGATAGAGAGCCATAAGGATGAACCCTATCAATAGCAAGGTCACGCCTAACAGCCGTGATTTCGCCTGCTTATCCAAACCCGCTCACCCGACTAGGGTATTTTAGATAATAATATAGATATAATATAGATGGTAGATAGGGTGGCTTGTCTTGGACAACTTGAAAAGTGCGGCAATACCTGTAAGTTCTCGGGGTAAACAGTATCACATAGATGTAGCTCCCGGAGAAATAGCCCCTATAGTTTTACTCCCTGGAGATCCTGGTAGGGCTGATTATATATCGGGGAGATGGGATAAAAGACAGTTAATTGCGAACCACAGGGAGTACAGGACATATACAGGTATCTATAGAGGCACACCGATCTCGGTTACCAGTACAGGAATAGGGTCTCCAAGTACGGCGATAGCTATCGAAGAACTGTTAAGAGTAGGAGCTAGAGCTATGATTAGAGTAGGAACCTGTGGTGCAATCCAGCGGAATATAAGACCGGGGGATCTCGTGGTAGCTACTGGTGCTGTGAGACTTGAGGGAACAAGTAAACAGTATGCTCCAGTGGAATACCCCGCAGTAGCTGACTACAGGGTGGTAGAAGCTTTAGTAGAAACCGTCGAAACCCTGGGTTACCGTTACCATACTGGGATAGTTGCGAGCACGGATAGTTTTTATCTAGGTCAGGGTAGGCCGGGATTTAAGGAATTCATAACAGAAGAGGCTGCGTCTATCATTCCTAGACTTCAGTCACTTAGAGTCAAGGCGTTCGAGATGGAGGCTTCATTGTTATTCACTCTTAGCAGTATATATGGTTTTCCGGCTGGATGTGTTTGTGCAGCTGTTGCGAATAGGGTTACAGACGAATTTGTAGTTGATGCTGGAGTTGAATATGCTATAGATGCAGCTAACGAAGCAAGTAGAAGAATATACAAAATAATAGCTTGAGGTAAAACAGGTTGGGCTCATTTGAGCTATTTGCTGTTGGAAACATAAACCTAGACATAACTTTTAAACTTCCTAGAATGCCCAGTTTAGATGAAAACATTAGATCAAATGAAACATGGATAGGAACAGGAGGCTCTGCTGTTAACTATAGCATTGCAGTAAAAAACCTAGGATATCCTATCTACCTAGTTGCCAAAGCGGGTAGAGACGCGGAACGGTTAGGGTTACTAGAATTCCTACAAAACGCTGGTATTAATGTATCCAAGGTTTCTAAAAGTGATCAAATGGATACAGGTAAAGTGGTCGTACTTCTGTTAATGGATTCCGATTCACGTATACTCATAACGTATAGAGGGGCTAATGATCTCCTAGGTATTGATGATATACCCTGTAATCAAGGTAAATCATTTTATCATTTCGCCAGCGTGAACCCAGAGCTTGTTTTAGCATTTATCGAGAGATGCAAGGAACACGTTTACTCGTATGATCCAGGAGGATGGATATTTGTTAATCCTTATGGTGTTATAGAGTTATCGGAATACGTACATATACTCCATGTTAATAGAATAGAGTTTCTGAATCTACAGGAGAGGACGAAGATAGATGTTACAGAGTTGCAGAGAATAAAAGGAGTCCCTGAGATTATTACAGTCAAGAGAGGCGATGAGGGAGCTTTCTTATACTGGGATGGAAGGAAATACTCTGGTCACCTGGAGACAAGCGTTCAGATAATTGATACAACGGGAGCGGGAGACGCGTTCGACGCAGCCTTCAACATGTTTTATATAGAGACGGGAAATCCACTGATAGCATTGAAACATGCCATTGCAGCTGGTACATTAAAAATTACACGAATAGGGTCTTCTAGTATGCCTCATAGAAACGAGGTAAGCGATCTTGCCGGAAAGGTTTATGTATCACGGATAAATTCTAGTTGACTCAATAACAGGTTCTCTATTTCTCGTGGGATATGCTTCTTCAATAAAACCTTCACAACCATGATCTCTAGCTATATTTCTAACTAATTCTCTAATGGGGGGAACCCTGTGTTCCCCATCCACGTATTCATTATCATACTTGATGACGGGATCCATACAGTTTCTCAGGACACCATATCTTAGTGTTCCCTCAACAGTTAGCTCCTCATAGGGCTTAGCGTCGGCAGAACTCGTCCTCCTAAATCTATTTTTTGTTTGTATAGAGTCCTTGTAAGTAGCGGGACAGAAATGCACATTAACCCGGAGCGCCTGTTTCCTAGCCCACGCCACGATCTTCATACCTGTCTCGAAGGCTGATTCGACAACAGGTTTTCTCATTGAAGGTTTAAGACCTCTTGCTTTTAACTCGTGTATGTTGCTTGGAGAGACCTCCATCTCGTCCAGATTAACAAAATTAACACCCGCCTCATCAGCGTATCGTATCACCTTCTTCGCCCAAGACTCCAGGTTAGCCGAAATAGGGATCTCTACTCCGACACTCCAGCCCCTTATCTTAACAGCCCAGTCTATCCTATTTAGGAATATGTTTCTTGTAGGATGGAAACGGATTTCGTCTAAGCCGCTTGAATATAAATTCCAGAGGACTTCTCTTGTAGCATATCGTCCACTAGTGTATAGATGTATATGGAAGCTTGACCCGAACGATGATTTCAGTCTTTCTATTATTTCTATAGTTCTCTCGGGTACAATAAGCGGATCTCCTCCTGTTAAACTAGCTCCTTCAGCATTGGTACGCTCTATTTCTATTTCTATTTCATCCATATTTAATTTCTCCTCGTTAACGAAAAACACGTCACTACCCAGCCTATCCTTACTAACTGGGCAATAGTAGCATCCATCGTCACATAATCCGGTAACAAATATCACCGCCTTACTTCCCGTGAAACAATAACTGCATCCCAGGGGTAACCAAGGCTTACTTAATAACGCCTTTTCAGGGTCTCCGAGTACCGTATCAGCCAATTAGAGTACACCTATTCTCTTTCTAAAATACGGGTTTTTGTCAGCTATTTTCTTTACGACCTCAGGTAAATCCGCCTCTCCCGGCACAGCAATTTCCAGGAATAAACCGGTTCTTCCTTTCTCCTTCCGGGTTGATAGCACTCGGATACGTTCTTCAACGGTGGAGATGTCTATACCTACAGTTTTAGCTACATATTTCTCATTACCGATTACAGGGATTTCAACATGCCCGTTCTCAACGGGAAGAATGAGTAGCAGATCCTTGTTAACACCGGGTACGCGTTGGTCACTACATAATTCTTTATGGCTTAGTTCCCCTCCCCATTTATAAAACTCACGTTCACTCCTTGATAGAGGTCCTAGGGGAAATGACACAACTTCTTTTTCAAGCGGATCCATGACTATGTAAACTTTTGGTATATATTTAGGCGTAGCTTGAATTATACGAGTCTCATATACGCTTAATCCGCACGTATAAAGAGCTTCAATAATCAATGGATAACTAATAGGGTATGGTATAAAAATATCGATATCACTGTTTTCATGTATGTCTCCTCTGGATATGCTTCCATGCACAATCGCATAAATATTCCTATGGATTAGGCATTCAAGGATTTCTAATGCCCTGCCCCTTAGCCTGTGCAGTGTTTTCCAATGCCTTTGGCTATATGTTACTTTCCTGTAATTCTTTCCTCTCGCTACATTCAATACCCCATCATCATTTTGACACTGATAAATCGAACACTATATAGGTCATACCACTATATTTTTTCTCAACCCGCGCTCCGTACTTTAAAGCCATATTTAGAGCCTTTATATTTGACGACATAATATATGCATACATTTTCTTTATACCTGATCGACGAGCCTCGCTGAGAATATATTTACCAAGAAGCGATCCTACACCAACCCCCTGGTAGTCGTCTAATACAGCTATACCTGATTCAGCTCTTCCTTTTTCATCGAACACTGCTTCGGCGACACCAATAATTTCACCTTTCTCAGTTTCTGCAACCACTACTATTGCTCTTCCTTCCAATAAACGATCCACGTACGGGTCAAAGTACCTGATAATACCCATGAATCTATTGTAAATACACTCCGTTGATAGTTTTTGGTAAAACTCTATTAGTTTTCCTCTATCTTTCTTGCAAGCCTTTCTCACAGTTATAATAGTACCGTCCCTAACAGGTCCCTCATACAGAATTCTACAGTCTTCTACTTCACTGATAGATCTCATAACAGTGTTACCTAAACTTAGTATTTAACAGAAGCCTTATATAATTCATATTCTTTGGGGAAGAAATTGCCGGAAACAGAGTATCAATTTGGGGATTGTACTTATATTGAGGTGCTAGAGAAGGAAATCCCCTTGGAACATTGGTATCCGCCTAACTGTAATGAAAGGCCTCGGATTGAATATTGCATGGAAATAGATTCACTAGCATTAGTATATGGGTCTGCATGCGGGAAAAAATTCTTGGCTACATTTACTCCCTCCGAACGACATGGAAAACTGAGTGTAAACCCCGGTGAGTCCGATAAAATATTCTATGAATTGGTGCTCAGCAACAAGATACCTGGGTTAAACATAACACTTCTAGACCCTCTCGACTCTGTGGTAGATGTAAACATTGAGCCGCCAGGGAGGAGTAGCTTATATTTCAGGGTTCTAGTATCAAACGGTGAGGCCTATCATGTTAAGGCATACCGGATTCTTGAAGAGGACAATATGGAGCCTTTGGTTTTAGCATATTTGAGAGACAATAATATTGATTTCTCTCCGCGATTGATGGGATTTATCGAGTTTTCAGGTTATTTCACGCATATTCTTATGGAGAAATTTGAAGGTGACCCGGTTGTCTCGCATTTTGTTAGAGAGGCATTGAGAACACTCGAAACGCATAGTATTTCAATTCCTAAAATTTCGGGAAAAATAGGTAGCTTAGTGGGGAAGCTCCATTGTATAATGTTAAAATGCAATTACGAGTGGTGTTCACCTCAGCCTGTAACCGAGGACGATCTCTCTAGATGGGTATTTAGAATAGACTGGAGGTTAGAGCATATGAAGAAGCATCCTGATTCTCATGTTAGAGAAATAGCAATGAGATTGTCAGATCATTTCAATGAATTAAACATTCTATCAAAATATAATCTACCTTCGATTAAAATGAGAACACACGGTGACCCTCATTTATATCAGTTTGTTGCTAAGGATAATGGAGAATTAATGCTAGTGGACTATGAAGGTGAACCGGATAGGCTGCCGGCGATTCAAAGTGAAAAGGAGCCCCCTATAAGGGATCTAGCTGTAATATATAGGAGTTTACACTACATAGCGGTTGTATCCTACTCTATACAGAAGGGATTAGAGATAAAAAAGGCCTCATCGTCATTGCCAGACATAATGTACTCATGGATAGATAAGGTGTATAATTCCATGTTGGAGCAATACGAAATACAGACTAGAAACTGTCTGCAACGCGACAATTACTCTAGTCAAGCATTAATGTTCTGGTCTATAGAAAGAGCCACATATGAATTCTTCTATGAGTCAATATACAATACTGGCTTAGAAAGCATTCCTCTATCATGGCTGGAAAGATCGCTTGACATTATAGATAAGGAGGAGTATTAGCCTTTTAATACTATACTAGAGGTGACAACGTTTTTATATGTAGATAACGGACGAACCCAGCTTGAATACTTGGATATATAAAAGGGCGATAGACTTGGGTAGAGACGGTGCAGAAATCCCAGCTACAAGAATATGTAATAACTGCAAATACTGGAGACCTCATGTATTTTATGAAGGCATAGGAGTTTGCACACATACATGGCCATGGAAAATGACATTCGAAAATGACTCATGTGAGCACTTCGAGCAAATAAAGATAGATAAACCGGGATTCTACTGGTGCGCAACATGTAAAACTAGGGTTACACCAGAAGATTATATGGAACACCTGAAACAGGGGCACCGTCTCTACCCGATGCCGTATCTGGAGCCCGAAGTTAGAGAGGAGTTATATTCGGTGGAGTGAAATGGTAGACCTAGTATTTGAAATAGGCGGCCCCCAAGGCGGGGGAATAGAATCAGCGGGTCAGATGGCGCTGAGAGTATTCATGTTGAAAGGTTATAGAGTGTATGGTACACGTGAGTATCATTCCAATATAATAGGGAAACACAGCTACTTCAATATACGAGTTCGGGAGGACAGAGCTTTAGCACCTAATCTACCTGCTGATATCGTGGTTTCTCTAGACGCGGAGTCAGTGTTCACGCATTTTAATGACGTCGGGGAATTCATGGTATACGATACAGGTGTATTGTCGAAGGATATAGACTCCATACAGAGCATGTCAAAATACCTTAAAGCACGAGTGAAAGAAGAATTAGACGCGAACGGGGTTCCCCATACTGTTGATGGTGTAATAAAGCTGTTAGACAAAAGAGGCAAGAAAACCGTAGGCGTGCCTCTAAGGTCACTACTAAAGACGACTGCTGAGAGGGCAGGCGTGTCTCTAGTATCTATATCCAGAGCCATAAATACTATAGGGATGGCGGTAGGTTTATCACTTATTGGGGTGGAATTGGAGCACCTAGAAAAAGCGATAGAGTTGTTCTTCGCTGGAAAACAGAAAATTGTAAAACCCAATGTGATCGCTGCGCAAGTGGCATATGAATATGCTAAGGAGAATTTCTCCAGTATACATAGGAAAAAGATGCCAGATGGACCGCATGTAAACCCTGTGAAACCTAGACTAGTTGTCTCGGGTAATGATATTGTTGCTATGGGTAAAATAGCGGGGGGGCTGAGAGTTCAGACATATTACCCTATTACACCAGCAGCGGACGAGAGCTTATACCTAGAGAAATTCGAGGACTTTCCGTTAACACCGGAGGCAGCAGAAAAACTAGGCCTTGAGAGAGGAGGCATAGTAGTTGTACAAACAGAAGATGAGATCTCAGCGTTGAATATGGCTATAGGAGCATCTTTGGCTGGAGCGCGTGCTGCAACAAGCACTAGTGGCCCAGGAGTAAGCTTAATGGCTGAAGCACTAGGCTATGCAGGAATAATCGAGGCCCCTGTAGTAATAACATTGTATATGAGGGGAGGTCCAAGCACTGGTATGCCTACCAGGAATAGTCAAAGTGATCTATTGACTGCTCTATTCCAAGGGCACGGGGATTTACCTAGGATTGTGATCGCGAGTGGAGACCATGAGGAGGCATTCTATGATGCAATAAAAGCCTTGAACTGGGCTGAGAAGTATCAGACACCAGTGATTCATCTGTTGGAAAAGGCCATAGCGAATGCTATGAAAGACCTGTTTAACCCGGATTTATCTAGTGTTGTGATTGACAGGGGTAAAATTGAAAGGAATCCTCCGATACCATTCCCGAGATTCAAATATACAGAAGATGGTATATCCCCCAGAGCGTTTCTAGGAGATACGGTTGTATGGTACACCAGTAATGAACATGACCAGTATGGAAGAAGAAACGAAGATCCCGTGGAAAGAATAAAGATGCAGGACAAGAGACTCAAGAAGTTCGAGACAGCAGCGAAGGAAATACCGTTAGAGGACAAGGTTACTCTATATGGGGACCCTGACGCTAAGATAACACTGGTAGGATGGGGATCAGTTAAAGGCGCTGCACTCGACGCTATTGAGATACTAAAAGAAGAAGGCATTAACGTAAATTATCTGCATCTTAGAATGTTCATGCCGTTCCCAAGTGAGTATGTGAGAAGCGTATTGGAGAAGGCTACTACGGTTATAGGAGTCGAAGGAAACGCTCTAGCGCAGGCTGCTCAAGTAGTGAGGATGTTCACGGGATTCGAGATTCCCCACTTGATAATTAAGTATACTGGGAGACCCATTTTTGTACAAGAGTTAGTTGACTCGGTCAAACATGTTCTAAATACAGGAGATAAGAAGGTGGTGTTAAGCCTTGGCCAGTGAAAAAGTCAGATATATGGCGGACACCTGGAAGGACTGGTGTCCTGGATGTGGAAACTACGGTATAATAACAGCTGTTGAAATGGCTCTAAAGGAACTTGGAATACCCCCACATAAGGCTGTAGATGTAGGTGGAATAGGCTGTAGCGGCAAGCTACCCGAGTTCCTTGCTATAAATGGCGTTCACACATTACATGGAAGACCTATACCTGTAGCTACAGGTATAAAACTAGCTAGACCTGAACTGACTGTTTTAATTAGTGCAGGAGACGGCGACACGTTAGGTATAGGAGCAGCTCATTTCGTTGCAGCTGGCAGGAGAAATGTCGATATAACATTGCTTCTCCACGATAACGGTGTCTATGGTCTAACAAAAGGACAAGCAAGTCCTACCTTAGGACTCTTCATAAAGACGAAAGCTCTTAGCAAACCTAACATCAATTCTCCAGTAAACCCGATACTTTTAGCACTAGCTAGTGGTTACACATTTATAGCAAGAGGATATGCATATCATGTTAAACAATTAAAAGAAATAATCAAGGCAGCAATACAACATAAAGGCACAGCTCTTGTAGACATTCTCCAGCCTTGCCCAACATACAACAATGTATACACAAAAGAATGGTATGAACAAAGAATTTACTACCTAGATGAGGAAGAGAACTGGAATCCTGTAGTCGAAAAACCAGAGGAATTAGAGAAAAAGATGGAGCAAACTATAGCAAAAGCCCTAGAATGGGAGGAAAGAATACCTCTAGGTATATTATTCCAGGATAAAACAAAACCGGAATACTTCGAGAGACTCAAAATTAGAATACCATTCATTGAGGACATACCACCCTACAAGCAACCGATAGATGTTAACGGCAAGCCTATAGTTGATGTGGCACAAATATTCGTTGACAAACTCGTTATATAACGAAATCCTCCTTTTTCCTTGTATAATACTATCTTATTTTTTACTTTCCAATAATCTTCATTTAAATGGGAGCTTGTATTGAAGAGGAAACTTGACGACTATTTAGGTAATAATGACTGTAATAGGGTTATGGATGAAATAAAGAAACTTGAAGATATAGTTATGATAGCAGTAAAGTCGATGAGGGGGGATATTGAGGATATAAGAAAAAGGATTGAAGTATTGGAATCACAGTGTATTAAAAACTCTCAAAGCCGTGTAAATATAGGTAAATCACAGCTATCTGTGAGAAATAGAGACAAGAAAGGAGAGGCTGTTCTAGATTTTATCCGGGAAAAAATAGATAGCCAAGGATATGTAATGGCATCTAGTGTTTTCAATCACTTGAAGATCAAGCCGAGGCAAGTGGTATATTTGGCTAGGAATGCTGGTTTAAAGGTAATCGAATCAGGCGGCGATTATATTATAACATCAATAGGTACTCTTGTTGAACTAGAGAACAGGCTGTTCAACCTTCATTCAACAGATGTGAATGAAGCAATAAAGAAAGCAGGTAACTTATCTGACTTGTTTGAAGTTCTCCGGAGATATGGCATGGTATACTATGATGCACGTATAAAAGGATGGAAAATAAGCCTGGATTGAATTTATTTTATACATGCAGTTTTATATAGCAAATCTGAAATAGCGGTATCTTGCACCGCGATTCCGACACTCTTAAATACGGTTATCCCGTTGGCCCCGGCTCTAGGAGCATTACTATGCACTAGGAGGTTCCCTATTTCAACTATTTTTTCTTTACTAATCAGACCTTTCCTTTCCGGTATAGATAAATCACCCACTTCTCTCATCACGCCTTCCATACTATCTACAGCTATAAGTTCTGCCCTCCTAACAGTTTCATCATCCAGTTCACGGTATTCTGGGCCCATAACTCCGATACTTATCACATGAACTGCACCGAAGAGGCACTCACCTTTAATGACAGGTTCCTTAGCTGTCGTAGCTAGTAAAACAATATCTGCATCTTTTACAGCATTACACGGGTCTTCCACGGCCTCAGTTCTATCAAATAATTTACCTGCTTCCATTATAAACCGGTTTACCCTGTCTTTATTTACATCATACACTTTAACCGTATTTAAAGTCAGGTGTATATCTTTAAAGAACCTCAGATGAATTAATGCTTGGTATCCTGTACCAATTACAGATAAAACAGCGGGATTAGGAGGCGACAGTAGTCTCGAAGACACCATGCTTCCCGCAGCAGTTCTATACGCTGTAAGTACTGGAGCGTCAATAACTGCCAATGGGCTACCGGTTTCTGCGTCTAAATAAACTACGATGCCATTTATAGTGGGCAGACCTCTGGTCGGATTATCTGGAATAATATTTACTATCTTAACCGAGACCCCCTTTTCTGGGAGGCTTGCACTCATAACCCCCCACCAGTTTTCTTTTACCCAGAAAACCTGTCTTGGAGGATTTACTGCTTCTCCCTCAGAGAACAGCATATAAGCTTCAGCTATTTTATCAACTAGTTCCTTTTTATCCAGGTTCTCTATCTCTCCAGGTGTTACTATACAAATTTTATCAATGGGCATTAAAATGATCACCCTATGTATTATAACTAGTTTTAAAGGGAATTTATAGGTGGGGATGTTAATGAGACACCCTGTGCACCTAGAGGCTAAGAGAGTTCCAGAGAACATCTTGATTGTTGGAGACCCTGACCGGGCGAGATACCTAGCTGAGGAATTGCTAGTTAACTCTATGCTGATAAACAAGAAAAGAGGATACTTTATTTATACAGGTTTATTTAATGGGGTTGAAGTAGGTGTAGGCGTTCACTATGTGGGAGGTCCCACGACAGCGGTTTTCATAGAAGAGCTTGCAATGATAGGTGCTAGAAAGATAGTTAGAGTGGGAACAGCTGGCTCTTTGTGTGAAGGTATTAAACTAGGAGACATGGTTATACCTCCCGCTTCTGGACACGCAAATGATGGTGGATTACTTCGGCAGTATTCGCCACAGGGAATTCCTCCGCTTTACCACACGCCTAAAATAGTTTTAGATCTATATGATAAGGTAAGGTCAAAGGGGTTGAATGCTATTTTAGCCCCTGTCATTAGTAGTGATGCATTTTACGCGGAAAATGAGGGGTTTGCTTCATATTGGTGTTCAAGAAACGTTGTAGCAGTAGAGATGGAATGTTCGACTTTGGCATATATCGGCCATATTAGAGGGATTGGAAATGCATGTGCACTGGTTATATCTGATGAACTTCTGCACCTTGAAAAGGGCCATCTAGACTCTCTCGCTTTGAAGGATGAATTCCTGAAAATAGCAAGCACTGTACTCGAGGTTATGACAGGGAATTGAATTTAAATGTATTTCACGGCTTTTACGAATACCGTGCAAGGAAAATTAATTTATTAGAGACTCATATTAGTCGCAACCTGGTGGACCTGGAACTCGTTCAATGGCTCAGAAGTTTTAATAAGAATACGTGTCTAGTTACGACTAGTAGCTGTAGTGGCCGTGTAACTATGCATATAGGGATAAACCCCCTTGATAAACGGGGCTCTTTACTTATAGGCTCCTGGCATGATCCAGATAGAGCGTATGAAGATCTATGTAAGAATAGTACAAAGCCTCTTACTAATGGGCCTCTCCCTAAGGGCTTTAAAATAATGTGGATGTCGCTTCAGCCTCCAATAATTCATATAGTCTCCCCATCGCTTAATCTGCTTTCCATGTTACTAGGCAAAGCAGTCGAAACGGGTATGAGGAGATCATGTTTAAGGGGATCTAGACATGGATGGCAATTAGAAGTGAAATCAGGTGATAAGTCTATTTACTATTTTAACTGGCCTCCTGACTGTAATATCGCTAGGTCGATTGCTGGAATATTGGCTGAATATAAGGCTAGATTCCGCTTATGGATGAACGCCGCGTTAGCGATTTCAATGGAATATAAATGTGAGAACAGTTAGCTGGCAGTGGACTCTGAAAGGACATTTCTGAGTGTAGATACTATTTTTTCAGCATCCTCGATTGTATGATATATAGATGGGAGCAAATGCATGATAGATTCACTTATATATAGGACGTTTTTCGTACGCATATATAGGTTTACGAGACGGTAAATGTCTTCACAATATCTGGACTCGAAGACTTCTCTGGCATTTATCGGTTTCTTGCTGGTAAAGTGTATTCCTATTATACCGCGAGTACCTGTAACGTATATGGGTAAACCTGTTTCCTCAGATATTTTATTGACTTCTTTTTCAATGTAGGAATGTATTTCGCCGAGTCTATCGTAGATACTATGATTTCTTTCTAGGTAATTAATTGCCGTTATTCCTGCAGCTGCTGTCAATGGATTACCTGTGAATGTTCCTCCTTGGAAAACATGTTTTTCAACCTCCCTATGGTTTAATAATTTCATAACTTCGCTTCTTCCTCCAAAAGCTCCAGCAGGAAGCCCTCCGCCTATAATTTTACCCATAACTGATAAATCGGGGTCCACTCTAAGATACTCTCGACCCCCTCCGAGCCCTATCCTGAACCCTGTTATAACCTCATCGAATATGAGGAGGCAATTATACTTGTAACATAATCTTCGCGCTTCTTCGGCAAACTCTCTATTAGCGGGCACTCCACCTCCTGCTCCAAGAACCGGTTCCATTATTAGAGCAGCAATGTCTTCCTTGTTTTCCCTGATTTTCCCCTTTAAATCGCTTATGTTGTTAAGTTCAACAGTCACAGTATATTTAGAAAATTCTTCTAGCATTCCCGGGCTTTCTGGTTTTCCTGTAAATGGGGGGTGAACATTTACATGGAGACCATTATAGCTCCCATGCCATCCTCCCTGTATTTTTATAATCTTCTTTTTCCCAGTGTATGCCCTAGCCAATCTTATTGCGTAGACATTTGCCTCAGTTCCACTATTGGTAAACCTTATCAATTCCATGGTAGGGTAGTTCCTCTTTATGCTTTCAGCCCATTTGACAGCGAGAGGGTGTTCGTATCCGAAGTGGGTCCCGATTTCTGCCTGTAACTTGATGATCTTCACTATTTCTGGGTTGCTATGCCCGAGGATTAACGCTCCATGACCCATCCAGTAATCAGTATATTCGTTTCCATCGATATCAACTACTTTCTGCTTTATTCCCCTTATTATATAGGGGGGATAGGGGTGAAAGTCTCTAATTTTATATGTTATGCCAGCCGGTAGAATGGATTTAGCTTTCTCATAGAGTTCTCTGCTTTTAGAAGTTTTCTCTTCATATATCCTTGTGTATTTATTTAGTAATCTAGGAGTGTTCAAGCATGGCTGACCCATATTTCAGTTACACCTTCAAGTCATTGAACCTCTGTAAAACTAATTAAATAATATATCCAATCATCAGGGATGGTTCTCTACCATGAGTGCAGGACCAGTGTTCAAGAAGGTTTATCCGGAAACTAGTATTAGGTTTAACTGCATACGTTGCGATGTGTGCTGTGGAACAGGTCCTAATGTGTCACTCACCATATTCGATGTTATCAGAATGGCTTCGTTTGTCAACATACATTGGAGGCAGTTTTTAGAAATATATGTAGATGTGATTATAGCAGACGTTTTCCCTTTTATGAAGCTTTCTGGAATAGGGAAAGGCAGATGCCCGTTCTTGCGTTTTGACACGGAGGATAAAACATACTGTACAATCTATAAGGCTAGACCTATGAAATGTAGATTATATCCCTATATAGTCATGTCTCCGTCCTCCCAAACACTCTATGTTGACGAGAAATGCCCCGGAATAGGTAAGGGGTCTAAAGTCAAGGTTAACATAGAATTCCTCAGAAGATACCAATCAGAACTTAAAGAGCATTATAATCGTTTAAATGGACTCATAATGGAAGAAGGATACGAGCCTCTAGAAGCATTATATCAGGCCTTAGATGAAGCATATAATGAAGCGAAAAACGGTGCTGAATGGTTTGACTTGGAATCACTTTCTAATACAAAACCTCTTATTGAATTGGATTAATTATACCTCGTGTAAGCAATACCGACAGTAAGGCGTCATTCATTTAAGTAATGCTTAATAGAATGGAGGAGTACGATGGAGGAAGCCTCAAATGCTCTAAATAATTTACAGGAGCAGTTATTATTTGAGTTACTTAAAACAATTGATAAGATAAAAGAGAGTAGCGAACTCCAAGGTTCAAATTATAACTCAATCATGCAAATCAATGGGAAGAGTGATTTAGACTCGCTAATCGATAGAGTAAACGCTATTGCTGACAGACTGGACGTTGTCGAGTCTGAAATAGCATTTATTTTAGAGACTTTAAACAATCTGAGAAGGAGTGTAGACATGATCTACTACGGTTTAAAGGTACTGCATAAAGACTGTGCTATGAGCTATGGATTTTAATACATTCCTTTACCCCGGTATCGTCAAGCCATGCCTTTTGGATGACGAGCTCCGCGTTTACACCTTTCAGCTCGATTTCTCCATCAATGCATATTCTTTTCCTGTACAGAGGCGAGTATACAACTAATGTTTCAGCCTCCCCACCTTCAAAAGCCGGATTGAAGCCGTACTTCTTGCTTTTCGCTATAATGACATCAATGAGAGCCTCATCAACTATTTTCCCGATGATATTTATGGGGAAGCCGTACGCAGCTGTTCGTGTTATTATGAATTCTATGTTTACTCTAACTAAATCCCATAGATATTTCTCCTGGTCACACCACCAAAGGGGACTTATAGGTTTAACCCCCAGTTCGTTGAAGATGTTATAAAATCTTATCCTCTGGTAATCGCTTTTAAGCGCACCAGTCGTGATATACGAGAATCCCTCTTCTTCTAGTACATACCGAAGGTAATCCTTTATTTCGGAAACCTCTTTTTCTTTTATCCCTGAAACCTGGAACGAGTAATATTTGAGTCCCATAGCTTCTGCCTGTAATTCAGATAACTCTGTGTTTATAGTTTGCAGCATATATGAATCCGTTCTACTAGAATTAAATGTTACAATGCATCTAGGTTTGAAGCCGTGAGTAGCGGCCCATAAAAGGGCGTAATTACTGTCTTTTCCACTCGATAGAAGAGAGCAGAAATACATGAATCATCTCACGGATAAAGCCTGTCTCTAAATCTCGGATAAGGTGTCGCATCTCTTATGTGATCTAGTCCACTTATCCACATGAGCATTCTTTCTATTCCAAGTCCGAAACCGCTATGCGGAACGCTACCGTACTTCCTCAGATCCAAATACCATTCATAGTCTTTAGGATTTAATTCTTCCTCTCTAATTCTATTTAGAAGAGTATCGTATTTATCCTCCCTAACGCTCCCACCGACAATTTCTCCATAACCCTCGGGTGCAAGTAAATCAAAGCCATAAACTAACTCCGGGTTATCCTCCGAGACTTTCATATAAAACGACTTTATCTTCCTCGGAAACATTGTCACGAATATAGGGGTGTCAAACTGCTGTGTGAGGACTCTCTCTTCATCTGCACCGAAATCTTCTCCCCACTCTATTTTTACACCTTTCTCTCTCAATAACTCAACCGCTTCATCGTATGTAATTACATCGAACCTGTTAGATAGCACTTGCTCAAGTTTAGTGATATCTCGTTTAACTGTTTCTAATTCATCTAAACGCTCGTCTAGAATTTTTTTCACTCCGGCTTTAACCATCTCTTCAACAACAGTCATCATTTCTTTCATACCCATCCAAGCAGCTTCTGCTTCGAGGTGAGTATATTCGTATAAATGTCTTCTGGTTCTACTCCTCTCTGCTCTAAAGCTAGTAGTGACCGACCACACTTTTTCGAGGCTAAATATAAGAGTTTCAAGGTAGAATTGAGCGCTCTGGCTTAGATAGGCTTTTCTACCGAAAAAATCAACAGGGAACAAAGTCGCCCCTCCCTCTACAGCTGACATAGTTAGTATAGGCGGAGTTACCTCCCACCATTCATTGCTACTAAAATATTCTCTTAATCCCTTCAACATGGTATGCTTAACTTTGAATATACTAGTTAATCGCCTGCTTCTTATCCAAAGATGCCTATTGTCTAAAAGGTAATCAATACCCTCTCCGCCTTTTATGGGAAAGTTATTAGAAACACCGACTACCCTAAGTTCTGTAACTTTGATTTCTTTCCCCCCAGGAGCCCTCTTATCGAACCTCACAGTCCCACCGATTATTATAGATGCTTCAATCCCAAGCTCAGAAATTTCTTTTCCAAATCTCCTAGCCTCATCTTTATCTACAACACACTGGATTATCCCACTATGATCTCGTAACACGATGAAAACTTTTCCACCAAGCCACCGTAACCTGTAAACCCATCCTCTTAGATTAACGACATCACCCTCATTAGACTTCTTCAACACATGTATTACACTATAATAGGAGCTCATACCACCCACCTAACACTTAAAATTTTCTAAACAATCAGGCCTCCCATCCCTCGCCAATACGTCAATTAACTTGCAATCATTATTAACACATAACACTAAGCCTGTAATGTTCCCACTTAGCTCTAGGAGAAATACCTCTATAGAAGACCCCGTCATTTTCTCAGTGAAAATAAGGCTACCCCTTTCGGCTTTGCTCTTAGGTAGATCACAGTAAACATCTTTCTTCAGGATGCTTTCTTCCCCTGCTTTTATAATTATTTCTCTGAAATGCTTGTCAATAAATTCTTCTTCAATCACTACCATAACTACATACCCTAAAGTACATAAATATGGTCAAAAATAACAGAGTCACTTAATAACACTGACAATCTCAAGCGGTTTACCACAGAACGGGCACTTATAACCAACACGTCTGGCATCTGCACTGCAGAAATACGCTTCGTATTTATCCTTGCAATTAGGACACGCGTAAACAACATCCTTTGTTAAATCAAGAGGCTTACCACAAATTCTACAGTAGACAGTAAACCATCCCTTGTGCCCCGATGAGTTGAGACCCCTGACCTTCCCTATAGTCATATTCGTCTCACCTAAACCTTATACCGCCTAAAGTGGGTTTAGGGAAAGCAGTTAAATAGATTATCCACGAAATACACCATTCCAGCACTTGAGTTAGGGGCGGACAGGTTTAGGTGGTAGAGAGTGGTTTCAGTAAAAGTATTATTAACGACAATATTCGTATTATCGATAATATCAGCTGGAATAGGAGTCTATATAGAATACCCAAAAGCGTCATTTGAATCGTCTGTATTCAAGGATCTCCAGCAAACACAGGGCAATCCGCCGAATATGACAACAATCCTTTCAAAAATAAAGTATATGGAATTCACTATTACATGGAGAAACATAACGACGGATACTGTATTGGAAAGAACTGGGAGCAACTACTCATTAAAAATATTCTATGACAATTCATTGCTTGATGAAATAAAATTCCAGTTAAATAATGGCAAAATAATAAATCCTATAGAAACGATATACAATAGAACAACAGGTAAACCTAGGGCTACCAGAACACTGAATGAAACCGAACTCATTAACAGGCTTACAGGAGATGCATATTCCACTCAAGTGGCACCCGGATTAACATTGCTCCCTCCTGAAACCCTCTTCCCATTATATGTGATATACATGCCTCACGTATCCTTCAACCAAACCAAAAGCTACGTAGAATTAGCTTCGTCCAAACTAGTGAAAGTTAGCTTCCAAGGAGATGAAATATACGCTCTCCAGATCGGGCTCAGACCAACTAGCATAGGATTACAGTTCGCTAGAACAACATGGGATCAAACAGCATATAACATAACACTAACTAAAATCGATGGGCTGATCGTAGCATTACAAATAGAAATGGTTAATGTACCGCAGGGTGGAGCAGCCGCCCTTTCACCTGCACATGTTACACTCCTAAAACTAGATCTAAGCAAATAACATTGGGAATAATCCTTTTAAATACAAAACATTAAACCCAAATACAACAGGAAGCCGCCGTAGCTCAGCCTATGGCAGAGCGCCGGACTCATACGGGTAAAAAGGGGAACCGAAGGTCAAGCCCCATAAAGGTAAATAGGGGCCCTGGGAGATCCGGAGGTCCCGGGTTCAAATCCCGGCGGCGGCACCACGAAGAGCTCTCCCAGGCCCCAACAATGTGGAAACCCTCAGTAACCAAGTAAAAGAGATAGTATTATTGGGGCAGTTAACGTTATCAGGCCTCCATGTATCATTGATACAATCGAAGCTCTCCTACCTCCGTAAATGGCAACTACAGGTAACCCCGTATCCATAGTTGTAGCTCCACCGACAGCTATAGCTGGAAACCAGCAACACTTAGCCAAAACAGGATAGATCAGTATATGTATTATCTCTCGAAGTAAATTAGCCAAAAAACCAACGAGCCCCATTAAAGGATCAACCTGGGAAATCATGGGTCCAACAAGACTGTACCATCCCGAAGCCCCACCTATAACAGCACCTAAACGGAGATCTATCCCAATAAACCTAGCTACGATTAATCCACTAATGATACTGGATAAAATAGTTGAAAACGCTAGTAATCCACCTGCAATAAACGCTCCCCCAACATTCCTACCAATCTTTGCCAGCTCATCTCCTATCAAATATCCAGCTGCTATAACCAGTATATACAAAGACGCCTTCATAATACTGGCGGGGCATCTAATCCTGAGTACCCAACTATAAAACCGATGAGTAGTACTGAAACAGTGTATACACTAAAAGGAATCTTCACCAGTCCTTCTCACCCATTTACTTACAATGAAACCTAACAATAGGCTAAGCATTATTCCCGTAAAACTGAACAATATACTAGCATATAAAAGAAAACCCAAGCTACCCGAGCTTCTTAGTATAAATCCAGCTCTGCCTCCTACCGTGAAAACGATTGTTAGAACACTGATAGACAAGACTGCTTCAATCAACCTATATATCCCCATGCTCTCCCCATGCCTTAATGAAACTGTATAACCTAGTATAACAGCTAAAACGAGTAAAACAGTCAAGCTCATGCGGCAGCACCGGAAGATTGGAGATAACAGGGGGATCAATAAAACAGTAATCCTTAAATCTCCAGCCAGTAGAGAAAATACAAGACGGTGCCGCCGTAGCTCAGCCGGTAGACCCCTGCGCGGGGCCGCAAGCGCCGGCCTTGTAAGCCGGTGGTCGCGGGTTCAAGTCCCGCCGGCGGCTCCATTTTCAGTTAATACGGGATCGTATATATGAGAGAATAGTAGTGTATGAATACTTTCTAACACGTATTGATAATTTCAGCTATATCGTTTATTGTAATCATTATTTCTCTATAGGTATTTACCATATCTTGATAGTCCTGATTATCAAGGTATAGCGTCATTTTCTCAGTTAGGGACTCTAAGGTTCCAATTTTCATCTTCAGAGTATTCTCTGTTTTCTCAGGACAGTTTATGCTATTAACTAGGTTAGAAGCTTCTAAAGCCTGTGCAGAAGCTTCTATTGTTATATCACGTGTCAGATTCTTATTAAATGCAGATTTCTGGGTTATATTCATTGTTTGTTTCATTGCTATCGTTTCCAGTTTTTCTATACTTGAAAGTTTTTCTATAAGTAGTAGCATTTTATAATTGTTCTCTATCTCAGATAATTTAGACTGGACAGAACTTTTCCCATATTGTTCTCCTTGTATGTACCCGAAGTTGTATCCTCCAAGTAACCCTATGAGCAATCCTAGAGTGAATATTAGTATGATTGTTTGTTTTTTACCATTCATCTCTTTTCCCTAGCTACTAGTTGATTAGACTAGTTTTTCAATTGTTTCTTCAAGTAATTTAATTGCTTCAGCATAAGCGTTTAAACCCTTTTCAGTTGGGTGGTAACGGTTAGCATCATCTTTCTTTATCAAGCCTTCTTTCTCCATCCTGTATAATACTGTGTAGGTAGTTATAGTGGCTGGCTTGAAGTTGAATTCTTGTTGGATAGCTTTTTTAACACCGTATCCGTGTTGACCCCCTTTTTTTCTAAGTACTGCTATTACATATATCCAGAGTGTTTCTATAGTTATCTTTCTTTTTAATCGTTTTATTGCCTCTGTTTGTTCTTTACTCAATGCTTCGTGCCCTAGTAAACCTTTTATATTTTATAGTAATTAATATTTGTAGCGATAAATACGTGGTGGTACGTATGGGTAAGATCAAAGCAGCGGTTATAGGAGTGGGGAATTGTGCATCTGCACTCATCCAAGGAACATTCTATTATAAAAATGTAGCGGAAGACGAGTTTGTACCAGGAGTCTCCAAGGTGAAACTTGGAGGTTATCATATTGGTGATATCGAATGGGTGGCTGCTATAGATATTTCCAAATACAAGGTGGGCAAGGACTTGGCTGAGGCAATGTTCCAGCCGCCAAACTTAACACCTAAGTTCGCGAACCTACCAGCGAAACTTGGAGTAGAGGTATCACCAGGATTTGTTCTTGATGGAGTAGCGCCTCATATGAAAGAAAGATTCAACCCAGTTGACAATGATGCAAGATTCGAGGACGTACTTGATACTCTAAAGAATAGTGGAGCCGAAATAGTCATAAATTTCTTACCCGTGGGTAGTGAAGAAGCAACTAGACAATACGCTAGAGCTGCCTTAGAGGCCGGTGTAGCCTTCATTAACGGCATGCCTGTATTTATAGCTAGTGATTCCGATGGAGAGTGGGATAAGAAATTTAGGGAGAAGGGAATACCATTAGTTGGAGACGATGTGAAAGGTCAATTAGGAGCTACTGTGTTCCATAGAACACTAGTAAGACTCATGCATATGCGTGGGGTGAAGGTTGAAGAAACATATCAGCTAAATATAGGGGGAAATACTGATTTCGAAAACATGCTAGTGGAAGAAAGACTGAAGAGTAAAAGGATATCTAAAACGTCAGCTGTAACAAGCATCCTTCCATATGGAGATGAATTAGCTGGGAATGGTAAAGTCAGAATAGGCCCCAGCGACTATGTCCCCTTCCTAGGAAACACTAAGATAGCATACTTTCATATAAAGGGAACAAGTTTTGCTGGATTCCCCGTGGTGGTAGAAGCCAAGCTACAAGTAGACGATAAGAGTATGTTTGCTGGTGCAATGATAGATGTTATAAGAGGTACTAAAATTGCATTAGACAGAGGGATAGGTGGCATTATACCGAGCGTCTCAGCACCCTTCTTTAAGCATCCTCCGATTCAAGCGCCGAGTGACGAAACAGCGTATGTCTGGTTTAACGAGTTCATAGAAGGTAAAAGAGAGAGATAAAAAATCCTTACAAACTCCACCTATGTCTAAACATGTTTCTCATTCCTTTTGTATCTCCTACCAACTCAGCTATCATTACTTCGAGAAACGGGGTAACGGTAGCATCAATTAAATGACCTGCAAATGGTTTAGCCGGATTTTTAGCAATGCTGACATGTAGATGCGTGTAGTACTTACCGTCATCTCCATGTATACTGTTACCTATTAAAGAAACAACTTCAAGAACATGCCCAGGTTCAGGTTCAACGCTTACAGTATCGTATGTTTTTTTGTTTGGATCAAATACCCCTATGCGTGCCCACGAGAATCCTCCAATACCGTTGATCCACGCGGATTCTACTCCCTGGGATTCGAGGAGTTCTTCTATACCCTTGTGAGGATGATATTCCTCAGGTAGTTTCAATAGGAATACTCTTCCAATCCTTGCGAAAGCTTTCTCCATCCTAGGAATCACCTCTTTAATCCTGTCATTAATTTTAGTATATCTGTTCTGGTTATAATACCAACGGGATTATTGTTCGCATCCACTAGTATAAGCCTTCCTATCCCATGAGACTCCATTAGACTTATTGCGTCGAATATATCTGCCTGTTCATTTATAGTGATAACCTTCCGTCCAGTCAGGGCCTCCCTCACTTTATCAGAGGGTTCTAGTCCTCTTGCCATTGCCCTGGAGAGATCGGATGCAGTAAAGAATCCGACCAATTTGTTACTTCCTTCTCTAACAGGTGCTCCTCTTATGCCATGACGTGACAATGTTATTGCAGCTTCTAATAATGTTTGATTAGCATCCAGATATATTATATTTCTCCTGGCCAGTTCTCCCGCCTTTATCTCTGGTATGCTGATAATGTTTGTCAGTTTAACCAGGATTTGTCTAACAGCATTATCTACTTTTTCAACATACCCCTCTGCTATAAACCTTGATTTCGGTATACTTTCAATTCTAGTTTTCATTCCTCTGGTAATGAAAGAAGTGTCCCCTAAGACTTTTATGAGTGCCTTACCGTGTTCATGTGAGAATAAATTAAGGATCTCCATCGAAATTATGTTTAACACATGCTCATATTTATCGCGAAGCTTTACAACTCCATAGGCGATAGAGTGGCTATAGGATCTCCTGAGTAGTTCTTTTGCTTTTAGTGTTGGAATATAACCTCCTAGAGGGCCTGTACGGGATTCGACTAGCCCGACGTTCTTTAGCCATACAATTATATTTCTAACAGTTCCCTCGTCTTTACTTAAAACACTTGCTACCTCCTTACTTTTTATCATTCTTTTCTTCTCCTCGTATAAGTTCACCAGTGTCTCTAGCACTTGGCGTTGTGTCATAGTTAAATCTACCAAATAATGGTCACCGGCTGTTCCACTAATTGCATATGCAGATTAATAAGAATATTCTAAATGATTTAGAAATATTGAATACTTTAGGTTCTCAAAATATGTGAAACTATCTTCTTAGACACGCTAAAAACCTCTACAGCAATATGGCCTACATACGCATCGTCCGGTATAACAGTTTTATCCCAACCGAGTCTAACAGCAAGTGCTTGCTTATACGCCTCCTTAGTCAGTCTATCCCTTATTTCTCCTCTAGATATGGCGTTGGCTACTCTTACCGCAATATAGAACCTAAGATACTTTCTTATAGAAGGTTCAAGTTCTGGGAAAGCTTTCACAGAATTTTTAAAGGTTCTAGCGACTTCTTCTTCAACTGCCATGCCAAATAATTCCTTAACGACAGCAACTCTAAAGATTTTAGACAGTAAATTCATTGATACCTCTTCAAAGGATTTCTCAATGAATCCTCTAGCCTTGCTTGGACTCTTATTGAGAAGGTAATCAAGTGCTTTATCCAGTTTTAACTCGAAACAGAATAGGTCCTCGAAAATTTCCGGGAATTCCTCGTCAAGATGCATTCCGTATTTACCTACAACATATAAAGCCACTAGTTCTTTTTCATATATATCTGGAGGCGTTGCTTTACCTTTTATGGGAGATAGGCCTTCCATATGATACCTTTTCTCCAGAATTGAGATAACATCCTCCCTCGAATTCACCGTCTCTCTATATTCATCCAGAAGAAGACCCCATAGATCGGTGAGGAGGGATATACGTTTCCTAACGTTGCTCCCTTGCTTCTCGTTTTTCTCCACCATTAACCCCCTTTGAATGAAACCACATTATTATAGAATATAAAACACAATCATATAACGTTGAAGGGAATTTGATATGCGTGATGGCATATTGAGAGTGAAGCAATTACAATATAATTGGTGAAATTAGGGTGTTGCATGAGGCCTTTATGTTAATATCAAACAGGAAGGTTTACGCGTTAATGGTCCTGTTCATCTTGTTTTTCACGGTAGGACTAGTGTTCTATAGTGATATTCTAAACGCTTTAAGTTGGACAGGATTGTCTAAGGAGAGCCTTGAAAATAGTATTAAAGAGAAGTTCTCTTTTTCGAAAGAGACTATGCTGCTCGTACCAGTAATAATATTTGTAAATAATTTGATTGCGTCAATTATTACTTTCATTCTAGGATTCACTGTCCTCGGCCCTATACTTGTACTCCTCTATAATGGGTTAATCACGGGTTTAGTAGTGTCCATAGACTTGAAAGGAACAGGGTTCTTCGATCAATCAATAGTAGCTCTTCTAATACCTCATGGTTGCCTTGAAATACCAACAATATCTCTGTCTGGAGCGGTATCTGCATATTATGTGTTGACTAGAGGCGGGTTAGATAAGAGAATCCTTTTGGGAGCGCTGAAAATCGTTCTTTACACTCTACTTACATTAGCTATAGTTGAATCGTTCATAACTCCGGGAATAGCCGTCATAGATGCATTGTTTTCGAAGGTGATTGAGGTTGCTACGGCCATCGTATCGTAATGCTATGTTTGCTATTATAGCAATAATTACGGCCTCAGTTATATGTTATTCTAATTTACCCTTCTCATTGTATGAGACGTATGCGATTAGTCAAAGTGACAACTGCTTGATTAAATCGTCTTCCAGTCACCTTGAATATATTGTTCCCCCAAATGAGACCGTTAAATTTGACAATCTTATAAGAGGCGTATATCGCGTACAGGGAACAAGTATCGAACTAAACCTTTCCCAGCATTACTTCTTCGAGTGCTCTCCCGATGAATACATGATTGCCTCAACTAATCCTCACTGCTTAGATCGTGTTGTGATTAGAAAAATTCAGGGGGCAAGCTTAATTATAGAAATCAAAGCGAACTATACTTTAAATAGAATAGATATCGGCGGTCTATCGTTTCATGGCAGCGATGTTTCTCGTCTAAACAATTCACTGGTAATCCAAAATCAGGACTCAATAACAATTCCATATAAGAATAGTACTCTTGCTTTGAGCCTACTCAAAAACGGAGCACATCTAAAAATAAGCATCAATAATAGTGTAATAGACTTAGTCATATATCCACCAGTGGAGAATAAGGAAGATACTATACCAGTCATTTATACGAGAAACAATACCAGAGGAATCAGCGAATCACCAACTCGATGGAGTGGGGTATCTTCATTTAACAGCAACATAATACCTGTTAAAAGAGGCTCTGATAGGAGGATTTTTTACACTATAACATTAATTGTATCAATCATTATACTTCTATACTACGTGAAGACGGTGAGAAAGCTTGACTAGAAGCTTGGATGTAGTTATCGAGAAATTCGTTAAAGGGACTCCGGTACTGATACATGATAGTTCGAGTAGAGAAGACGAAACCGACATTGTCGTGTATGCAGGGGAAATAGATACAGAAAAAATATATACAATGAGAACTCTTGGCGGGGGCCTTCTATGCTATGCCACGACAGAAGAAGTCACTCGAAGCATAGGTGTACCGTTTGCGGATGAGATCTATGCACTCGTAGAGGTACTTCGCCCTTTAACTGAAAAAAGACTATCATACGGCGACAGGCCAGCATTTACTGTTTGGGTAAACCACAAAGATGCAGTGACAGGAATACGGGACAAGGATAGAGCACTAACTATATCAAAGTTACATGAGGTTTCGACGCGAGTCTTTAAGGGAGACCTAAAAGGTGCTAAGAAAATGTTTATAAATGAATTCCAAGCCCCAGGGCACGTCCCGTTGCTCGCTGGTAGAGGCTTAGAGAAAAGGAGAGGGCATACAGAGTTGAGTTTAGCATTAGCTATTATGGGCGGAGTCATTCCGAGTGTTGCATTTATTGAGATGCTGGATTATGAAGACAGGTTACCTGTAGAAAAAGCCAAGGATGTCGCGGAAAAGAATGGATTCATATTCGTAGAGGGAACTGATATCATAGAGGCGTATAAGAAATGGATAAGTGCATAGCAGTTATAGATACAATGTTCTCTAGGGTTGATATGGGTGCTGTTGCATATGAAACACTGAGGGAGGAGCTTCCTGATTACAAGGTTGAAAGGGTTACTGTACCCGGGGCAAAGGATTTGCCTGGGGCAGCTAGACGAGCTATAGACTATGGATGCGAGGGGGTAATTACCTTAGGATGGATAGGTAAGAGGGAAGCGGATAAAATCACGTATCTTGTTTCAAGCATGGGTTTGGTTATGCTTGGTGTATTAACTGGTAAAATTGTTATCGACGTGACTGTCCATGAGGATGAAGCTGATAATCCTAAAGACCTGAGGGAAATAGCTTTGGATAGAGCTAGAGATCACGCAAGGAATCTGGCTTACATGATAAAGAGGCCTCATGATTTGGTTAAGAGAGCCGGGAAAGGTGTTAGGCAAGGATACCCGGACGCGGGCCCTATTATATGAAGATATTTTATTTTAAGTGATTCCACCATCGATTAGATGCAGGGTGATTTTGGTGGATCAGCCTCGTATAGGTATAGTGGTCTCGGAATTCAACTATGATATAACCAGGATTATGCTCGAAAAGGCGTTGAGTCATGCGAGTTTCCTAGGTGCTGTAGTGGAGGTAGTGTATAAGGTTCCTGGAACATACGATACGCCCTTTGCTGTTAAGCAAATCCTAGAAAGGGAAAACGTAGAGGGAGTAGCTGTTATTGGCGCGGTCATTGAGGGGGAGACTGAGCATGATGAAGTGGTAGCACATCAAGCTGCACGTAAGTTACTTGATCTAGGATTAGATTACGGTAAGCCAGTTACCCTGGGAATTATAGGTCCTGGCGCGTCTAGAACACAGGCAGTAGAGAGGGCAGAAGAGTATAGTGCTAGGGCGGTCGAATCATTGGTTAAGATGATTAGGAGGAAGAGGAAATTCGAGGAAACGCATATTCAAGGAGAGACGAATATTATAGAGTAGCCCTACTCATAAACATATAATATACTTCAAAAGTGATAGAGATTGAAGACTAGAATTACCTTAATCGAGTTACGAGGATATAGAGAGTGGACTGAAAGCTTAGGCTACGATAGGGAATGGAGAATACAAGTAACTCAATCAAGGGTATACTATGAACTACAAAATACAGCATCTAGAGTGGGTGCCTATATTTTACCACTTAGACATGATTTTATAGTTGCGTTAACGTCTTCCCTCCAGGGTTCAGAACATGAACAGCTTTTTGAAACCGCCCTAGAAGAGAGCCCTGTCCCTGTGAGAATGGCAAGTATAGTCGATAATACGCCTAGAGAAGCATTAAACAATGCTTTCAGAACTATACTAGAAATAAACGATAACACGTATTATCTAGACCGACTTTCACCAGACGAGTATACTGCTGTGTCTCACGTCGATATAAATTCTGTAACTAAATATACTCTGGATCACGGAGTCTTGGAAGCATATGAGAAGACGATGGAAATCCTATATGACTTAGTTAAACTAAGTAGCCTATATGGTGGGATAACACAATACTTAGGCGGAGATAACATTATCATCGTATTCCCACCGGATTCTTGGAGAGAAGCGTCTAGAAAACTACTTTTTGAATGGGTTAAGGTTGGTGGGGGCAGGGCTAGATTAGCGAGGAAAAGCATGGAACTGGCTACTCGAGCTTTAGATGAAATTAGGCAAGGAATAACGTCTGGAATAAATTTACTTGAAGAATAATTTACTAAATCTCAATTCCATAGGTTTTCATAACATATTTTTTCACCTTCTTAGGAAGCTTCTCTACCCTAATCCCACCATTTAATGGCACATAAATAGTCTTTATCCTAGGTCCAGATATAAGTAAGCCTGAAACCTCTCCTCCAACAACCACCGGTCTAACCTTATATTTATCAATAACTACCTCTTGATTAGATTGAAAGGAGATCACTGAGAAGCCACCTACTATAGTATTCGGTTACTATCATATATAAATTATGTTTGAAAATACCTAACGATATGGTTTAAGAGGATGATGTAATTGAAGAGGAAGATAGTTTCTACTACTGTGGATGAGGAGACTTATAAGCTCCTCAAAAGAAAATCAGAATTGAAAGGTTATAAAATGATTTCTGATTACGTTAGATACCTTATAGAATCCGATCTTAGCGAATCTGAGAAATCTGTTGGAGCACTTAGTTTTACGAAAGACCTTGATGGATTACTGGACAAGAAGATTTCACGAATCGAAAGACTAGTAGCTGATTTACTTAATCCTTACACGGGAAAGATAGATAAAATAATAGCACTATTAAACGAGCTTAGAGAAGAAATCGAGCAGACCCAGACACAAAAGCTATCTATACAATCCCAGAGCCAAGTAAGAGAATACAGGGGAGAGGCCGAGCAGGGGAAACCTCTCGTCTCTTATAGAAGAGAGCCTCCTCCCGTCCAAAGGAAGAGCGCAATCGAGAGGTTAAAGGAAGAGGGTGCAGTGTTTGAAAGTGATCTTGGATGGCTCAAAAGACCCGATTTATTCTTCTCTAAACTTGAAAGAGAAGGAGCAATCGTGTTTGAATCTGGAGAAGAGAGAGTTGCGGTTGACTCCCAATTCTTTGAAGAGCTAAAAGCTAAGCTAAAAGAGATCAATATCCCTGAAGCAGAAGCTGTCGAAAAACTTTTACGGCCTCAAGAAGCACGATTGTTTAGATTACTAGTTGATTCAGGCCGCGCGTATTATGATTCCGTGGAGAGAGGATGGTATATAGAGCTTTAACTATATTACTGGATGAAGAGACTTAGCAGGACTGACGCTTCTATAGCGGATGAAGAAGTGGGAGACCCTGACATCCAAAAAGAAGCAAGCCTTATAACCCACCTTTTATCCAGTTGGTATATCTGATGCATTGACGGGGGATATGTGATGGGTAAGCGATTAATACAGCAAAGAGCTGGTAGAGGTACACCAACATTTAGGAATCCTAAGCATATACATCCCGGTCCAGGAAAGTATCCACCAGTATCGGATTCCACAGTGAAAGGTAGAGTTATAGAGTTAATCCACGATCCGGGAAGATACGTACCTCTCGCCAAGATAGTATTAGAGAATGGTGCGAAATTCTTGACACCGGCTGCTGAGGGAGTCTATGTAGGGCAAGTTATACAGATAGGTCCCGACGCGGAGCCTTCTAACGGCAATATACTCCCTCTCGGCAGGATACCTGAAGGTACCCAGGTATTTAACCTAGAGTTGAGGCCTGGCGATGGCGGAAAACTTGCTAGGCAATCAGGCTCATATGCATTGGTTGTAGGTAGAACAGGTAGAGAGACCATCATCAAATTACCTAGCGGTAAGCAAAAGTCGATACCAAACTTGGCAAGGGCAACCATAGGTATACCCGCTGGAGGAGGAAGGATAGAGAAGCCTATATTGAAAGCCGGAAACGCTTATCATAAATGGAAGAGGAAAGCCAAAAAATGGCCTAAAGTCAGAGGAGTTGCGATGTACGCTGCAACCCATCCTCATGGAGGAGGATCCCATCAGAGTGAGGGCCACCCAACTACTGTTGCTAGAAACACTCCTCCTGGAAGAAAGGTTGGTCATATAGCTGCAAGACGTACGGGGAGAAGGAAAAGATAGTCTCCGATACAACTCTTCTTTACCCGTATAATCCTATGACCTCGTTTTCAGCTATGCACAGCAGTATATGAAGAGCGGTTATCGCGTCGACAGGAATGTTTAAAACCGAATAACAGTTATCAGCTAGTTTTAAAACGTCATCTCTAATTCTCCCATGGGGGAATCCACCTATGCCTAACAATACACCGTCCTTTGAAAGTTCTCTACGGCCGCTCTCATCGATTCTATTGCACCTGTATTCGAATACCAAAAAACGGTGATACTTGCCGGCAACGTCTTCTACTGACTCATTTAATATCATTATAAGGGGTTGAGATGAATCCGGAGGGGCTTTACCATTTTTCAGTACTTGCTCCATCAATCCAATAAACCTATTGTAGTTTTTCGGTATTCTGGTTGTAGGTTCGAATCTTATGAGTATATCGTTTATTGTGTGGAGGTAAATCGAGGAAATATATCCGAGTTTGTTTAGCGGAGACTCGAGTAGGCTGAGGAGTAGATAGTGAACTATATCCGGTCTTCCTCTTTTTTCGATCAGGGGAAGACTATGCTTTTTCATTGCTTTGTAATGAAGACTCTTATCTAGGATAATATTGCCTGGGCTTTTCTTTCTTCTTTTTGCTGTGGAAATCACTGAAGGATGGGTGTGTAGATTTTCTGGTATAAGCTCAAGGCTTCCTTCTAGAATAATAAATCCATATTTACCAGGCATGCCCATCACCGGCGACTTTAGTCTGTATATCCCTCATCCCCATTGCTCGATATCAAGTCCCTAAGCATCTTCTTTACTAGAGCATCATCCGATGCTAGCCATGAAACCCTGGATAGTAACTCATCTAAACTACTAACCCCTTCTGAGGCCATTCTATTAATTTCATGTTTCATCCTATGGAACAGGTTCTTTCTATCCATATTCCTAATTATGGCTGTTTCTATATCTAAGTTATTGTAGAGTACATCTAGAATTATTTCAAGAACACTTGTAGGTTTATGGGGTACACCTACAGTACTGCCATGGAGTTCCAAACGCCTTACCTTAGCCCATGGAACGAGATTAGTAACATATTTTTCCATACGGTTATCCCAGTAAAAGACTAGGGGAATAATTATTCCTTGCGAGCTTCTAAGCTCTTCTTTTAGGAGAGGTTTCTTTGCTAATGGAGATATAAGGATTGCTTCGTCTACCCCTGACGTCCATAGCACATCAGCGCTGGTCTTATCAGAGACAATCATATCGTGGTCGAAGACGATTCGTTTTAACTCTTCGATAAAAGCGTCATTTGCGCTTGTCAAAATCATATTTCTATCATACAGGTATTTCCTGGTGATCTGGAGGGCGTGAACTATGACAAGGACAGCTTCCTCAAACTCGTTTCTCGTTCCAAAAAGGTCTAGTAAAGACAAGTCTAAAACGAACACGGGGTAAACGGGATGCCTTAGCAGGCGATCCCTCATAATTGAGTAACTGATGAATGGTTCATCCGTGCAGTATCCTAGAAGGTATTTACTATTGCTACTGCCCCCTCTTACATGGAAAGAAACGCCATTAACGCAATTACTGCAGTGTACACTAGCTATTTTAGTTGACGGTATCCCTTTTCTAGAATAGCATATTTCCTTTTTATTTATCATTAGATCAAGAAATACTTGTTGAACGACTCCTTTATCAGTTACCCCTGGATATGTAGAAACAAGTAAATCGCAAATGCCCTGTTCGCATAGAAACTCTGTAAATCTTTTCTCATATGGAAGCATTTACAGACCCCAGCATTTGTCGGCAATTAAAAATAGTTATCTAACGTCTTACTTTTCTTTTTCACAGCATGTTTTAATCCTAGTTTCTCAACAGTGCTCCATGAGAGTCTTATATAACCATCTAACTTCTCTATCCTATTATCCGATACTTTCCCTGCTAGACTAAGCATGGTCTCCTCATCCGACGGATAACCAGATCCATTTAAACCAAGCAGATTGTTTATTACCGCGATTCTCTTATCCCTAATATATTTGGCAATCACACTCGCCAAGGAAACTTCAGGGTATTTTTTATCAGCTTTTTCTTCTATACGTATCTCAGCCTTCTTATAACCCAGCCTTCTTATCCCAGTTCGTATGTTTCTCTCTTTACCGAATCTATCGATGGTGATGGTCTCAACCAATAGTGGGCTAATCCTCTTGGAGATCAGTTGCAAACCTTTGAGAATAGCTTTCTTAGTAACAATTCCTAAGTTGTCCGAATCTATTTCTACAGGCTTTACAGGCACAGTAATAAAGGGTATTTCACGGTATAATAAACGATACAGTTTACTCCTCGCTCTAGGTGTGAGTTCTTTACTATCCCTTACTCCTGTTTCTTCTATAAAACCTATAACGTCGCATGGAACAGCAGCTATTCCTACTATCATCTCACCAATAAGGCTGCCACGTCCTGCCTCATCTATACCAATTCGATAACAGTTCTCAGGCAATTGTTTCCCCTCCTGTTAACTTCAGCAAATTCTAGAAACCCACTCAGTAATATATGGCAGAGGTGATTCTAGTTCTTCTAAAAGACTCCTAGTATCAACCCGGTACTTCGATGGATCATCAAGTATAGAGTTAATGATGCTTAGAGCATCTTCTCCTGCTTTCAGGTTATATATTGGGAAACCCATTTTTCTTAGAATCGCATCCTGTTTTATTTGCCTGGGAAACAAGGAGATTCCAGGGGTACCTTGCAGCGCCGCTTCTCTAGCCATTGTTCCTCCCCCGGTTATAACTAGGGCTGCATATTTTTCCAAGCTAGGCCCGTCAACAGCTTCCCTAGGAACTATAACATCCCCGAGTTTCTCAGTGATTGTCAACTGGTCTTTATATCTAGGTAGGACAACTGGTTTGAAGCCTTTTCCCTGTATTAGTTTAACTAGTTTTAATACTAAAGGGTGTTCCTCAGGGTAGTAATGTGCTTTGGATTCCTCTGGTCTCACAACAACATAGTTGTATTCTTCTAAACCTAAGTTTTCAAGGACTGCTTTTGTAGGATTGAAGCTCTTCATCCACATAACTTCGTCTACTCCTTTATACGTAATAATAGTAGTGAATTTTTCGAGCGTATACCATACCATTTCATCTGCTATAAAGGAACTGTAAATAGCAATATCTGCTAATGGGAAATCTAACCTGTCGGCAGCTGAAGCATGGGAGGTGTCGCATAACGATATGTGCCTCACACCCAGTCCAAAAGCTACCCTAGTTGCACTTGGAGAGGGATAGGATATTAAGACACAGGGTTCTTCTCTTTCAACTATTTCAGCAAGCTTTAACCCTCTCTCTAGTTCAACAATTAATTTTTCATATAGAGATTCCCCATAGCCTCCTACAATTACAGGATTTATTCCATTTCTCTTCAAGTTAGAGATGGTGTAATCATAGTTTCTAGTTGTAACAAAAGTTTCAAACCCTTTTCCCGAAAGCTCTTTCGCTATAATCGAAGCTATCAATGCTTGCTTCGGAGTCCTAACATCGATCCATACTTTATTCAAATCTTTCACCTCTAGCAAAAACCAAAGTATCTCAGGATCCTATAAGAAACGAACATTACAGCCCATAGAATAGTCAAAAACCCGGAGAGAGCTAGTAACCTAGTAGCTATTCTCAGAGCTTTGATTCTATTGTGTCTGCTGAAAACGGTAAATATGCTTGACAGTGCGATCACCACAGCTAACCATAAAACATCCTTTAAAATTACTTCCACGCTCAACATTCAAGACCCACAATTTATACCTTACCTTGTCATAGAAATATTTGTGGTGGTTTTCCAATGGGAGTCCTGTTTGGAACCGATGGAGTCAGGGGAATAGTGAATTCCGAGCTTACACCTGAAAAGGCTTTAAAGATAGGTCAATCCGTGGGTGCGTATCTTCAACCGGGTTCAAGGGTTCTTGTTGGTAGAGATGTAAGAGCTGGAGGAGACATGATCTTCCATGCTGTAACGTCAGGACTACAATCCCAGGGGATTAAAGTTTACTATGCCGGTTATATTCCCACGCCTGGCCTTCAATATATCCTCAAGACTCACAGTGAATATGATGCAGGTATAATGGTGACAGCCAGCCATAACCCTCCTCAGTATAATGGAATAAAAGTATTATCCTCACAAGGTGTTGAGATTAGTAGAGATACTGAAAGGGAGATAGAGGAAATATATTTTAAAGGAAGACTTCGGCGGGCTTCGTGGAATGGTATCGTAGATGATGTAAAAATGCATGATGGGGCAATAGAGGAGTATGTTGAAGGCATTCTACACCATATAGACATGGAACTAATATCCTCTAAGAAGTTCAAAGTAGTAGTGGATCCAGCTAACAGTGTTGGCGCCTTAGTCACGCCTCTACTTCTAGGGAGGCTGGGTGTCAAGGTATATACTATAAACGGGCATCTTGACCCGTTATTTCCTGGAAGAGAGCCTGAACCAACTGTTTACTCACTTAGAGAACTTTCAAGGATCATGGTCAAAGTAGGAGCTGATCTTGGTGTGGGACATGACGGTGATGCTGATAGAGCTATCCTGGTAGATGAGAGAGGCAATATATGGTGGGGGGATAGAAGTGGGTCGCTTATAGCGGGTTACATTGCTGATAAGTATTCAAGCCTTCCTAGAAAAGTATATACAGGTGTATCAAGTTCTGTTCTAGTTGAGGAATACTTGGGATCTAAGGGAATAGAAGTTAGATGGACCCCGGTGGGGAGCGTAATAATTTCCCATAAGATTCTCGAGGAAGGGGGAGCTATAGCAGGTTTCGAGGAAAACGGTGGTTATATACATCCTATGCACCAGGTAGTACGTGACGGTGCTATGAAAACGGCGTTGTTCCTGGAAATGATGGCGGAAACCGGGTTAAAGGCTAGTGAATTGTTCTCACTTCTCCCGCATTATTATCCCATTAAGACAAAAATACCGATGGGCAGAGATAAAGCAGTGATGGTAGTTGAGAAACTACGAGAGAAATATTCTAGTTTTAAAACTGTGAGTATAGACGGGTTAAAGGTATTCGGTGATGACTACTGGTTCCTAGTTAGACCTAGTGGGACCGAGCCGGTTCTGAGAATAATGTTAGAAGCTAAATCGCCTGAAAAAGCTGAGGAACTTTTAGATACTATCAAAAAAGATATTCAGAGTATCCTAAACGAGGTGTAATTTACTTGCTCTATAGAACACTCGATTTACTGGCTTGCCCGAACTGTAAACACTCACCTCTAGACCTAATAGTAATAGAGGAGGAAGAATATAGTAGGGAAGTATCCAGTGAACAGAAACCACTATGCACATTCTACTGTGGTTATTTAAAAGAGAAGATTAGGAAGGGTAGAAATTACCCTTGTGAAGAGTGTATAAGGAAAGAAGTGAAACTAGGCATACTAGTTTGCCCGCAATGCGGTATGTGGTATCCTATATCAAACGGTATACCTGTTATGTTTGCATCAAAAAAAGATCGTGAAAAAGCGATAGGAAGATTCCTCCAACAATATGGTGATAAAATTCCGAAGGAGGTGTGGGATAAAATAAAAAGCTATAAGGAGAACGTGCTAACTTGAAAACGGTGAGTAGAACTTGGAGTACACTGACTCTGGATCGGCGCTGGATTTTTCAGCCAGCCTTGAACGATGGGTTATACTGCAAAAGAAGCTCCTCGACACTATAGATAAAACAAAGGATCAGGTAGATGGATTTGATAGGCTGGAGTTAATCCTTTCAATTAGAACACTATTCCAAAACATGATGAGAACTTTGAAAGCCTTCGATACATGGCTACAAGATCCATTCATTACAAGCCAGATGCCGAGAGAGTTCCTTCTATACGTTTGGGGGGAAACGTATAAATCGTTCAAAACACTCGTCGAGTTAGATATAAAACATACCTCTGACATGGCTAGTCTTGTAAGAGAAAATATTTCAAAAGGAAAAGTTAACCCGCTAGTTAATCTTCTCAGGGAAATAATACTGACGACGCAACAGGAGAAGAAAGAGAAGGAAGATTCGCAGAGGGGTATTTACACTATATAGATAAAGGTAGTGGGGATGGTGGGCCCGCGGGGATTTGAACCCCGGATCACCGGCGTTTCCCCCACGCAGGTAGATCCTCCGGAACAGGGCTTAGAAGGCCGGCGCCCTATCCTGGCTAGGCCACGGGCCCATCCAGGGATTGAATATTTAAAACAGTCTGGACTTATAAATCGATTCCCATATTATTTCCTTTTATACTACATAGAGCCGTGAATATCGTTTTGAACCGTGACACGTAAACCATTACTATAGAAATATTTTCTTCTTCCACACCGGGGTCATTTTCTCAAGGTCACAAGCCTTTGGTAAACCTTCCATGAACACTTCGATGTATAGTCCAGGTAAATCTATAGCCTTGTTTATAGCTTGCAATATAACTATATCACTAGATGCTATGTAGAAACCCTTTCCGCCCAGTTTAATTAGTTCACTATCGCATCTTCCTACAAGTGTTTCTACAGGAACTGACCATTCGAATTCACGGATTTTTCTAGCTAGTCTGGCGCTCCAGGGAATAGGCTTGTCTATAACCATTACAACCTCCTGGGGTTCAACTGTTTCTAATATTTGATTCATCACCGGGAGCATCTCTTCAAGTTCTGGTCCGATATTTCTTATTTTCAGTCTAGACGAAAGTATATCCCGTGTGAACCCATCGGTGCACTTCAGGACAGGGTAGCCTTTTTTTGCAGCATATATAGTAGACACTGTATTCAATAGATCTATAGCTAGCTTACTGTTCCGTGTATTTCTCACCTTCCGGGAGTTTATTATCTTGGAATACTCTATGCTATGTACACATCTATACATAATGTTCTTGCATTCCTTGAATACTGATTTATCCGAAATTCTATTCAGTAAGTTAATACTTGCTATTCGCGGGTAGTTATTATCCAGTAAAACCTGGAGAATAGGTATTGTTTTATTTAGCTTACACTTTCTAGCAAGTTCTTCGCAATTTTCTCCATATCTTTTTTCTCCAGAGATCTTTGAATCAGGATTGACGCGAATGTCCTGCCACCTCCACCTTTTCCGGGGAGCAACTCGAGAAGCTTTCTAGCGAAGTTTTCTGCGGTAATAATTTTCGAGGCTTCAGTGGTTAATGCTATGAATACCTGGGAGGATCCGCCGGTGTTTAGTACGGCTATAGCCAAGATTTTCTCATCAGAATCCGTTAGCTGCTTCAAAATTTCTTGGACAGTTTTCCGGTCTTTTTCTATTGGTTCGAATACTAATAGTTTTAAACCGTTTATCCTAATTATCGACTCCATTAATGAATTCACGTATTCTTTCCGGTATTCACTTAAATTGTACTCAAGCGCCTTCTCGTATTCTAGTAGTTTCCTAATTCTACTAGGAAGATTCTCTTTGTCAGACCTAAGTAACTCACTAGCTAGTGATAAAACTTCTTCATATTCCCTAGCTTTTTCCGCCACTCTAGACCCTGCAACGTATTCTAGTCTAACGATACCATCTGCTAGTCGTTCAACGTTAACGATTTTTATTCCACCTATTTCACCCGAATTCTGTAGGTGAGTTCCAAAGCATGCCTGAGTATCCCAACCGTCAATATCAACCACACGTATGTAGGGTGTTTTAGGCACTCCTCCCTGGTATAGTTTGAAACCGTACTTTTCTTCGGCTGTATTCCTGTCTAGAATGAATGCAGACACTTTCCTCCTATCGTCAACCGCGTAATTTGCAAGTCTCTCAATCTCCTTAATCTCTTCTCGGGTCAATGGTTTATGATGGGTAATATCCAAACGTGCCTTCTCAACCGTTTTCTCAGCCCCTGCCTGCCATACATGGCTTCCTAGAACTCTTCTCGCCGCTCCAAGTATAACATGTGTAGCAGTATGATGCCGCATTAACCTATATCTTCTGATCCAGTCGATTTTACCTTGAACCGAATCAACGGGTTTAAATGGTTTATCAAGGACATGAACTATTACATTATTTGGAGTTTTATAGACCTCTTTAACAATATATTCCTCAGCTATTGTTGTTATTATCCCCGTGTCATAGGCCTGGCCTCCGCCCTCAGGATAGAATGCTGTTTGATCTAATACGAGGTATATCCCATTATATCCAAGTGGTTTTGCATGGAATTCTCTTAAATAGGGGGTCTCGTGGAACAGTCTTTTTGTTTCTGGAAATCGAGAAGCCCAATCCATTATGTTGCTGGGCATTCGTATTTTCTTCTCCACGTATTTCTTCCCTATATTGGTTTGTGACCCGTGCTTAGAAGCGACTATGCTGTAAAAGTTTATGGGGATCTCTATAATTATATCTCTTTTCTTCGCCTCATCTGCTATTAGGTCTGGAGGAATTCCATGGCTTTCATATAGTTTGACCAGGTCGTTTATTGTTATTTTCCTCCCTTTACTAACGATCTTCGAAGCTATAGACATACCTTTTCTAATAGTTTCTCTATACTTGTCTTCCTCGTATGCGGTGGCATCAAGTATGTACTCCTTAGATTCTTCCAGTTGGGGAAAACTGTCTTTCCAGTAGGTTATCTGCATTTCAACTAGATCTTGCAGGGGGACCTCTATTTTCATTTTCCATAGCTGTCTAAGGGCGCGTCTAATAACTAGCCTTGCCAAGTATCCTTCTCCGGTATTGCTCGGTACAATGCCGTCTCCCAACATTAGTGCTATAGTTTTTGTATGGTCCAATATGCTGTAAAGAGTTCTTTCCCTATCCAAGTTATTCTTAATGTAATCGAGGTTGTAGCCTGTTTCCCTCGATAATCGGTTGAAGAAGATTTTAACACTCCCCGGATTCTCGGGATTGAGTCTTCCAGCTGCTTTATACGCTTTCCATAATATAGTCTCATCCGGCTCCTCTATTGACATTAGATCCCTGAATTTTTCTAATAGATCACCATAAATAGCGTGGAACGCTGTAGGTGTTTTAGCAGTAAACCAGGAAAGCCTTTCAACCCCGTATCCGGTGTCTACTATTTTAAATGGTATTTCCTCGTATCCGTTTTCGGTTATCTTGTATTTCATGAATACTAGTGTAGCCAGTTCTAGCCCGCCTACTGCTACTTCGAACGAGGGGCCAGCATTCCCGCCTCCTTCCCACCATGATTCCTTGAATGTAATTAATTCCCTTGGTATTTTCATTCCCTCGGTAAAGAATCTGTATGCATACTCAATGGTTCCCTCTTTCCAGTAAACCATCTTACCTGGATAATTGAAGGCGTGATGCGCAGCCATTTCAAAGCTAGTCAAGTGTCTGCCAATGGTTAAACCCACATTATCTATATCTTCCAGCCTAATAGATGGTTGTGAAATAACCAATGGGTTACCAGGAGGAGGGACAAGTCCTTCAGTGACATGCGGCTGGAAAACGACTATAGAAGCAATAGTTAAGAAAAGATCGTCTCTCCACCTAGCAACAACAGGCCTCGGTTTCAGCTTTTTGTGCCCTTCTCTCTCAAAGAATCCTAAGAAGAGTTCCCTGGCCTCCTTAACGCTAAGTCTACTAACTGAGGGTATTTCATCAAACCAATATTCGGTGCAGGGAGCGTCTTGACAGGTTTCATGCTCGCCGAGAGACCAGAAATACTCTCCACCTACCTTACACTTATATCTCTTGAAGCCGTTTTCCTCAAAGAACTTCAAGGCGTATTCTCTTTCATCTACATTACTTACCAAAATCCATCCCCAGGTATCTCAATTAATCCACTTGGGGAATATAATAGAACACATAAAACGAGCCAGCATCTGCTCTCGAATGAATGAGGAGAGTAGATAGTAAAAACTGAGGAGGTAGGATTATCCGAATAGTGCTCCGAGGCCTGCTGCTAGGTCTTCCTCGGAAAGTTCCTCTTCTTTTTCCTCCTCTTCTTCTTTTGTTTCTTCCTCTTTCTTCTCTTCTTTGGCTGGTGCTGCTGCGGCTGCTACTGGAGCAGCTACTACTGGAGTAGCCATCGCGTTCTTTATGACTTCACCTATATTTATCGATTTGAGGCCGGCTACTAGAGCCTTTACTCTTACGTCATCTACTTCAACACCAGCAGCTTCAAGTATTTTCTTCACGTTTTCCTCCGTGATCTCCTTACCTGCGTAATGGAGAACCAGAGCCGCGTATATATATTCCATATCAGGCACCTCCACATGTCACGCACTGAATCCTAAGCTGGGTTTAATGTATAAGAGGGTTAAAAAGATTCATTATCCGAATAGTGCTCCGAGGCCTGCTGCTAGGTCTTCCTCGGAAAGTTCCTCTTCTTTTTCCTCCTCTTCTTCTTTTGTTTCTTCCTCTTTCTTCTCTTCTTTGGCTGGTGCTGCTGCGGCTGCTACTGGAGCAGCTACTACTGCCTCAACGCCTAATTCCTTAGCTACGTCTTCACCGAGACTTAGGATTATGGCATTAGCTTTCTTTATAGCAGACCTGAATACATATTCTGCTGTCTCAGGTGTTAGATACCCTGCTTCAGCCGCTACAGTAACTCCCCTCCTATAAGCTTTGGCAATAGTTAGTTCCAAGACTTCCTTGGCAGGATATACTATTTCACTGCCTATTTCCAGCGCCGATCTAACGGCTTGGATCGTTTCACTCGTAATCTCTTCCAAGTCAAGTTTAAGCCTATCTCCAGGGATAACTATACCCCTATCATAGACTGCTTTTAGTTTGACGCTAACCTCAAATGGTAGTATTCCCATTTTTTGGAGGAATCCTGCTAAATCACTACTGATCACATCGCCCTTCTTTGCAACAACAGTATCCTTACTGATCCATACACTACCTCCCTTAATTTGGTATGGTATCTTTAGTTTACTGAAGGTACTTAACTGTGGCCCCGGCTTTATACCAGTATCTCCTGCCGGGACAACAATATTGCTCTCCGCTACCTGGCCGGGCTTGGCTGGTACTGGAACTTTTAATTCATCTAAAGTTCTAGCTAGTTCGAATGGATTCATGTTTGTGAGTACAAGCATCAGGCTACCAGTTACATACGGTTTTAGTTTTTCGAGGTCAACCCCAGCCTTCTCTAATGCTCTGATCGCTATGCTTGTTTTAACTACTTTGAATAACACCTTATTCCTAAGCTTCTTTCTAATCTGCTGGAACTGAGCTGTAGGTAGTCTTTCAAGCAACCCTATTCCAATTACCCTATATTTCTTTGTCTCAATAGCTAGCTCATCGACAGCCCGCTTTTTCCATCCAGGAATCTCGGGCCTTCCCTTCTTAATAACTACCTGGCTCATTTCATTACACCTCCACGGGAATACCCATGGTCTTCTTAACGATTACCTTCGCTATAGATTGAGGGCCGAGTTTTTGCTCGACCACGTTATATACAGCTTGAAGGTTTTCCGCAATTTTCCCCGGATCCATATCAACTGTTCCTATTCTTAAACTTATTTGAGGCTGCCCCTTTATTCTAACCATAACTGCCCTCTTATACCTATCAACGTAATCCTCCAAGCTCGCATTTGGTGGTAGTGGAGTCGGAACCTTCCCCCTCGGCCCGAGAGCTGGTCCTAGGAACCTTCCAGCAAGGCCCATTAGCTGTACCTGTACCAGAACCCAATCACACTTCTGAGCAATCCGTTTTGCTTCCTTCTTCTCTATACCTTGTAGCTCCTGCCTACCATAGACATCTAAACCTAATTGCTTCGCTTTTAACCCTACGTCTCCTTCTGCAACAACACAAACTTTTACCTCTTTATTAGGTTTATTTGGCAAGTAAACAATTTCCCTTATTCTAGCTTCAGGGCTTTTCAGATCTATCCCTTTCAATACTATCGTGGCGTCAATGGACTCGAGGAAATTCCTCTTCTTACCTATTTTCAACGCTATCTCTATTTTCTTCCTAGCCTTACCTGCATCTAGAGGCATATCTCACACCCCGTAACGGCCTAATGGCCTCCTCCCCACATTATTAGGGAGTGATTAGAAGCTCTATGAAACGGGGTTTATTAATCCTCTTCCTTTCCCCACTCTTCCTCATACTTCGCTAGGAGAGCATCATATTTCCCTTCATCAACCTCGCTGCCAACTTCTTTAGCGTCTTTACCATCGACTGTTATCCCTATACTCCTCGCTGACCCTAAAATAGTCTTGACAGCTCCCTTCAATGTTTTTGCAAGTAGTTGAGGCTTCTTTTGTAAAGCTATTTCAACAATTTTCTCCATAGGCAAATCTCCTATTTTCTGGTGCATTGGGTCACCACTAGGTTCTTTTGCTTCAACAGCCAGTAGTAATAGAGCTGTAGTAGTTGGAATACCCACTTCAACACTGTACTTCTTTGTAGAAGGGTCCACAATGATTTTTACTGGAACAGTCAGCCCTTCATAGGATTTCGTTTTCTCATTTATCTCTTGGATAACCTTGCCAACGTTCAATCCTGCAGAGGAAAGCGCAGGGCCTAATGGTGGGCCAGCCCTAGCCTTCCCTCCTTCTACGAGAAACGATAACACTTTCTCTCTCCCACTACTCATGTTTATTCACCCTCAGCGGGCCTCACATCATCCAGAGGCACTGTCGTAGTCATGCGGAAATCGGTTTCTAATATGCTTAACTCGACCTCCTCTTTTTTCTCGTTCACACTAATAACCTTGCCCTTTACTCCTCTCAGGGGTCCACGTACTATAGTCACTATGTCACCCGGTTTCAAGTGGACTGTGATAGGTCTAACGACAACAAATTGCTCAATCTCACCTTCTTTGATTAGAACAGGCCTACGTTTTTTAACATGCTTAACACCAAGCGTCGCTTGGTACAGTGCATGTAGCCCCTCCACTTCAAGTATAATCATACCCCTAATCCTATCGGGGACGATAATCGAGTAAACAGGGAGTTCCATGCTCGTAACTCTCTGCTTTATTATGAGTGCTACCGCTATCTCCCTACCAGCAGTAACGCTTATTCCGTAGAATTGCCTTCTAATAGGTTTCTCCTGTTCACTCACCAGTTTACACCTGAAAATGGAGGTTTTCCCTCATCATTTAAATAATATTATTGGATGGAACAATTGTCGACTTAGCTATGATACTATAACGAATATTAAATGAATAATGTAGGCTATACCACCTACAAGACCGAAACCCAGGAAGGTGAGTTTCGATATAAGCTTGAACTCCTCGTCATCAGGCTTTTTAGCTAGCAGGAATATAGTTTTCCACATACCAACCATATCCTTCATTTTCCCCCATAAAGACAATGCGTCTCCCCCTGACTATTCCACATAGACTTGTATGCATAGACTTTAAGAATTTAAGTTTGATAATTCACTTTCTCTAGCCATTCCATATGGAGGTCCCGCTCCTCAATTCCCCCTTGGGCTTTAACTCTCTCCATATACGAGCTCGGAACCTGTAAACATCTACTTTAGAGTCGAACCAGCAGTCCCATGGCAATCCTGCTTTTACACATGTTTCTGAAAGGAATTCCTCAACGCTCCAACCGTACTCAACAGGCACCTGGGGAAGCAGTAACCCTGAAAATAATCCATAAACAACTAGCAACCCGTCTCTTCCTATTTTCACGAAGTTCTTCCTCTCCCTTCTATCAGAAGGTGCCTTCTCCATGTCACTTAATACAGACACTTCAAAGGTAACATTATCTAATTCTTCTTTTCTCATGGGCGGGAATCTTGGGTCATTAAACGCTGCTTGCAAAGCTACTTCCTTCACTGTAAGATATAAAGGCTTTACAGGTTTTATATACCCTATACACCCTCTCAGACTTCTAGCCTTGCCACTGAAAGCTTCAATAGTAACGAAGGCAGCTCCAGGCCTTTCCAGCTTCTCGCTTGGTAACTCATAGCCTGTTGCTTCAGCTACTCCAAAGTATTCTTCAACCGCCCCCCTAGAAAGCCTTACCAGGTACGAGCCCTCATCAAACGAGAGCTCTTCCGGGTCTACAGTTTTTAATTCCATATTATCACCTCAATACATGATATTTTTAGGCTTTACGATGTTAGTCTTTTCGCCCTTTCCAGCCGAGAAAATATATCTCTCCAGTGAGATCCGATCCAGTATGCTTTACCGCATCTACTGCAGTACCAGAACTCATCATGCTCTTCATAAACCTTTGGGGGGACTATTCCCCTCACTTCATCCTTCGTTATCTTTACGAGTTTATTATTACACAGAGGACATCTAGTTCTGCCTGGGTCAAATTCTATGCATATATGAGTGTACTGTGCAAGTTCACCTAGTTTTTCCTCCGGTTCAACACCAGAGATTATATAAGCCTTAAGCCCCTTTCGTCTTGCCCAAGCTACGAGGCCTCTATCCCTCGTAGCAATTATTCTCCCCGTTCTCCGTGCAATAAGAATGATACGATAATCTGACAAGTTAGGACTATACAAGGTATCATAGCCGAGGATTCTCAGCCATCTAGCCAGATCCCCATGCATTCTATCCACTATGAACTTAACATTCCTATTACAGTTTACTGACACTTTCCCTACTCCGTAGTTATTAAATGTAATAAAGGAGTAGTAAATAGATTTGAGGTCTAGTAAAAACAGTGCTAATGCACTGTGCTTTTAAGGTAACCTACGAGTTCTTTGCCTGTAATAGTACCGACAGGTTTTTCAGAGTTATCGACGATGACGACTCCACGATACCTGTTTTTTAACATTAAGCTTGCAGCCTCACCTATATTGCCTCCCGCTCCAACTATAGGTGGCCTTTGCCTTACTGTATCCTCAACTGTTAGATACGATATCTCGGTAAGGTGCTTAGGGCTTTTCCTCGATGTTTCATAGTATTCGATTAACAGATCGAGGATCTCATCTATACCGATAACTCCAGCAAACTCTCCTCCGTCTCCTATAACAGGGAGGAGGCTAGCATCGTTTTCAGCTATTTTCATCCTCGCGTGGAGAATTCTGTCACTGAGCCTAAGAGTTATTGGGGGGGTTCTTGATATTTTGAGGACACTAGTTCTATCGTCTACTAATAGCTCTGCTATGCTAAACTTATCAAAGATTAAAATATCACCAGCTTGCACGGGTAAACTAGTAAACCCGTTCTCCCACATAAGCTTGATGGCTTCACGCACATTCCTGTTTTGCTCGATTGTAACTACCGGATAGCTCATGAAACTTGAGATTCTCCAAGAAGACGGTTCAGTCATCCTAGTCCTTTCCGTGGCTAGTTTCATTAGGACATCAAATTTTGTTGCTATCCCTGCAATGTCTCCCATCTTCGATCTAAGTATAACTCTATCGCTTTTACATTTCTTCATAGCCCGAAGCGCTTCGGTCAAAGGCTCGTCCTTGGATATAATACATGCTTTCCTCGAGAAATCCTTGACCATAAGATCGCTCAGATTCATAGGTGACCACCCCTAAAACTACTTTACTGGAAACTTTAAAATGATTATACGTTAAACAAAACGCCTCAACTCGCTTTCCTGGTTTTTCTTCCCTTAGAAATATAGAGAAGCTCCATAAACATAGGAGACAGTAAAGCTACATCGGTTTTAGATATTACGCCAACCAGCTTCCCAGCCTGGATATCCACTACAGGCAGATGTCCAATACCGTAATCTTTCATCCTGTATACAGCATCGCTTAGTTTGTCACTTGCATAGGTTTTCACAACTTTCCTCGTCATTACATCATTAGCTCTCGTTGCATTAGGTTTCAGTCCTGGGGCAAGAACTCTTTTGATTAAGTCAGTTTCCGTGATTATTCCTATAATTTCGCCTCTCTCATCCACTACAATAACACTACCAATACCCCTCACGCTCATTATCCTAGCTATATCTTTAACCGTGGTCTCAGGAGTAACTGTTATGGGAGGCGTACTCATAACATCTTTCACTAATAAAAGCTCTTCATCCTCTACCAGTTCCTCTTCAATGTAACTCAACTACGTCTCACCATGTTTATAGTATATTATGTTTAGTAGATTAAATTTACACATACAAATCATTGAGAAGATGGGTATTGAATGGGGGACTGTAACTCTCCCTTCCCAATAATACTTTCACTCTCCCTAATCTCCCCGGAAGTCTCTCAATTAATTCCTCGCTTGGATAAGATTCTACAATAAGACATCCGATACCGACTAGCTTACAGGCAGCTCGTTTGAATGTCTCAGGGAACTTGTTCACAGGGGTATCGCCTGGAACCATGGAGGCATATACCCATGATCTCACTGATACAGATTCATTGCTTCCAACCAGAACTCTCAGAGACCTATCGTCAACAGGTTCCAAGCCCAGTGCTAGAGATAATCTAACTCCCCTTACATAATTTTTCTTCCCATAGATCATGAATGCTCCCTTCGATACGTATTCACCTGCAGGTGGAGACTTAGATACTTGGGAACCCTTTACCCAGAAAACGCCAACATAGCCTGCACCAGCTTTCCATGCTCTACTGTATGAGGCAGCTATAACTGCAGCATCCCATATGTCCTCACTAGCTGGCTCAATGCCTCCCGTCTTCAATATGGTTGCTGGAGCACCATGAATATCAGCGTGCAGGAAAACATCACTGTCTTCCAGGTATCTCTTTACTATACTCTCGTTCTGATCCGCGTTTTTACCGGCTATGACGAGAAAACCATTCCTGGTTATACCCCAAACATATTTCTCGTACCATGCTTTTCTCCTGCTCCTATAGAAATCTCTAAGAAACCTTCTTACAGCTCTCTTTTTGGCATCTATAAGCATTTTTTCTAGGTCTTTGAGCGACTTCTGTGCTCGCCTAGCTTTTCCTTCTAATTCGCCTGCAAGTTTGTACATCTCATTCAACACCTCATCTAATGGTTTCCTGATATTGAGTTTGATCTTCCTCTCCTTGACTAATACAGTAACGTCTCCTGTGGATGTATCGACTGAAACTATCCAGTCAAGGTTTCTTACACCATTCCAGCCTTCTTCCTCTTTTATCTTTCTTAGATATTCGAGGATTTTTTCAAACTTGGCGTATTGCTGGGATATGAATATTGCTTGTTCCCTGAGTTCAGCCGACTTACTATTGTATTTTTCCATCAATTTCTTATGTTGCTCTATGCTAGCTAATACCCTACCCGTTTCCTCGTCCAGAATTTTCTCAAGCCCACCTAGCTCTCTCCTCCTGCTACTGTATAAGATATCGAGAGCGTCGTCGAATGTATCATAGTATTCAATCCTTAATCCATTGTCTATATGTATAGTTGGCTTAAAACTTACAGCAAGAATAGGAGTATTATCCTGGTATACCACGTAGCCTTTTCCCTGGAGAGCTTCTTCGTATAGTTCGGTGATTTTATTGTATAATACCTCAATGTTATAATCATGTAGTTCAGAAGGCTTAGTATTCTTATTTAGTCTAGACCGGTAAATAACTTCCTCCACAAATTCCCCGGGAAGCCCTAATCCCCGGACAAGTCCCCTTACAAGGTCTAGGCCATTCATCAGTCTACTTTTGAGTTCATCTACGGATAGCTCTGGAATCAGCGGGTTTTTGTTTGGTGGAGGTAGATAGTGCTCTTTCGGTCGTATGATCCTATCTCTCATTCTCCTATACTCTGTCGCGACAGTGATCCTTCCATCTTCATCTAGCAACGCGAGTATACCTTTCTTCATTAGTTCAACGATTACAACATGATCTTTTACGTTTAATGACACTATTCTATCATTGTTTACCTGTTGAACTGACCTAATAATCCCCCCTCTTACATATTTCCTGAGCGCTAAAAGAACACTGTCCTGCTTGAACTCTTTTGGAGTAGAAACGCTTTTAGAGAAGTGTATACGTTTCCCCGGTTCTACCACTAAGATTTCGCGGCCAGCGATTTTGGTATGAAGCTTAAATAGGAACAGATTCTCCGCTCTATAGATATTGGCAACCCTAGAGGTTTCTACGATGTTTCTGCCTGTGGTCTTAACCCAAGCGGTAATATCGATCACTGACATTGTATCCTTAGCCAATCTCCTACACCTACCGTGAATAATATTTATCCCGAAATAATAATCATGTCAATTTCAGGATGGTGGAAGCTGTATGTCAATGCTCGATACACCAATAGGTGACAGAGCGTTCAAGTTATATAGTATTGCAGGAGTGATTATGGGTTTCCTGTTCTTTCTAGAGCAGATTTATAGTGGGAACTTGAATTTTCCAAAAGACGTTCAAGGGTTTGAGTTGTCTTTCACTGGAGCAACAATATTGTTCTTGATCATTGCTCCATTGCTTAGGAAGAATATAAGTGGAGCTAGCTCAGGCGATTTAATTAGAGCGTTAATCATAGGCGGCTTCGCATATTATCCATTGCTCTATGTAACGTGGTCATCTCTTTACCAGCTATGGATAATATTCAAGTGATGCGGGAAAAATTTTTCAATACACCTATATACCACGAATACGAGGCACATTCTCTTGGGCGTGCCCTGCTTAAAGGGGCAATGGTGGATCTGCTGTGGAGAAATACGTATTCGTTACAGGCGGAGTGCTATCTAGTGTTGGAAAGGGGATAACATCAGCTTCTCTAGGGATGCTCCTCCAGAGAAGGGGTTATAGTGTCACCATAATCAAAATCGATCCATATATAAACGTCGATGCCGGCACCATGAACCCCTATATGCATGGCGAGGTTTTCGTAACTGAGGACGGGGGAGAAACGGATTTAGATTTGGGTCATTATGAACGTTTTCTCGGGATAAATCTTTCCAAGAAGAATAATATAACAACTGGAAAAATATACATGGAGGTAATTGAGAAAGAGAGGCGTGGTGACTATCTAGGCCAGACAGTTCAAGTTATCCCCCATGTGACAGACGTTATAAAAGAGCATATAAGAGAGGTATCCCGCGATACTAGTGCAGATATTATAATCGTGGAAATAGGTGGTACGGTTGGGGACATTGAAGGCCTACCTTTCCTGGAAGCCATAAGGCAAATGAGTTTAGAAATAGGTGAGGCTAATAGAGTATACATACATGTAGCATTATCCCCGTATTTACATACGACTGGTGAGCAAAAAACTAAACCAATACAGCATAGTATTCAAGAACTAAGGAGAATTGGTATACAGCCTGATATTATTATTGCAAGATCTCACATGCCACTCGACCTTGACGCGAAAAGGAAGATATCGCTTTATGGCAGTGTACCTCTCGAGGCGGTAATAAACAGCTATGATGCCCCTACTATATATAGAGTCCCACTCATCCTGGAAGAGCAGAAGCTAACACGGCTTGTTCTAAGAAAGCTAGCCCTGAGTGAGAATAATAAGGTGGATCTATCCGAGTGGGTAGGCTTTGTTAATAGACTGGAGGATGGCTTGGAGACACTTAAAATTTCAATGGTTGGTAAATACGTTAAACTTAGGGATAGTTATATTAGTATAATAGAAGCATTAAAGCATGCTGCCGCATTTCATAACGTGAAACTAGAGTTAGAATGGTTTGAGGCAACAGACATAGAACGCGGTGCTCTAGATGTAAGTGAAGTCTTGAATGGTGACGGGGTTGTTATTCTCCCAGGATTTGGTAAAAGGGGGTTTGAAGGAAAGATTAAGGCAATCAAAGTAACGAGGGAGGCCGGGAAACCTCTCATAGGTATATGCCTGGGTATGCAGTTGAGCGTTGTCGAAGTAGCGCGGAACCTAGCCGGCCTAACAGGAGCTAATACTACGGAGGCGGATCCAAACACCCCTCATCCAGTTGTCGTACTCCAAGAACAGCAATCTAAACTCAAAAGAATGGGGGGCACTATGCGGCTAGGAGCACTACCAGTAAAGATATTCCCTAATACCATGGCATACGAGGTTTACCAGAGTTATCTTGTCTACGAGAGACACAGACATAGATACGAGGTTAACCCTGACTATATCGGCAAACTGGAATCTATAGGTCTCAGAGTTTCTGCTGTAAGTATGGAAGATGAAAATAGGGTCGAAATAGTAGAATTAAAAAAGAATATTCATCCATATTTTATAGCGTACCAGCCTCATCCCGAGTTTAAGAGTAGACCGTTAAACCCTAGTCCACCATTTAAGTCTTTCATAGGAGCTGTTATGTCTCTCAAAGAATATAGTTGAGGAGGACTCATTCCAGGAAGACTCTGATTTCCTTTATCGTTCGTTGAACTATTTTCTTTATACCCCTTTTACCTGGCTTGTATGCAGATTTGACAAGCCCTGCCTCCTCTAGTTTTCTTATTTGACTGCTAATGTTTGCTTTACTATGGTTCAAAACATCAGCTAGCTCAGCTACATCCATTTCCCCCTCGGTTAGCTTTTTAAGTATCAAGATTCTCGTTTCACCGGAGAGGGCATCTGCTACCCTTTCAATATAATTGAAACCTCTTACGTATAGAACTCCATCTTTCTCATATATTCCTTCCTTTTCTAGGACAGGAGTTTTGTTTTGCTCATTACTCAAGTTTCTCACCATCCATTTAATTATTATTGAATTAAGCTTTTTATATTTAATCATTTCTTTATAGATTTTATGGTAACCAATTATCATTTAACATATTATACTCTTATACAAGTAAAGATAAACAGGATGAAGGGATATGGTTTCACAGTTAGCTGAGCTTTACAATAAAACGGATAATCACATGTTTAGAATTCTAAGAGCAATAGAATCTCTTCTCTCGAAATACGAGTACCCGCCAATCGAACTGGTTGAAAGAAGGTCCAAGCTACCACCCGGAAGCTTCAGGAGGGCCCTTGAGAGACTTGTTGAACTGAAGCTCATTAAGAAAGGAAAGCACCAGCTTATGGGGTATACTCTTACTTTCCAAGCGCTGGATCTCCTAGCTTTAAGGGCACTAGTAGCTCGGGGTACTGTATCGGAGTTGGGTCCTAAGATAGGCGTTGGAAAGGAAAGTGAGGTCTATGATGCACTGTCTCCTACTGGAATAAGGCTTGTCCTAAAATTTCATAGGGAAGGAGTCAGGTCATTCAAGAATGTGAGAAAAACAAGGATATACATGGCTGAATCCACGAGAAAGCAATGGATACTAAAGGCTAAACTTATAGGTGAGAGAGAATTCAAGGCTCTTGACGCGCTATACAAGTTTGGAGCACTGGTTCCTAAACCAATAGATTACAACAGGCATGCGGTGGTGCAAGAATATATAGAAGGCGTAGAGCTATATACTATTCCCAGTAACGGTCTAGATAACCCTGTGAAGATTCTAGCCGATATAGTTAGCACAATACATATCGCCTATATTAAAGCAGGGATAGTCCATGGAGACCTTAGTGAATATAATATACTTATCTCAACGGAAGGTGAACCATTCATAATTGACTGGCCACAGTACGTCTACAAGGAAGACCCAATAGCAGATGAGCTCCTGAGAAGAGACGTGTATTACATAATAAGATTCTTCAACAAGAAATTCAAAATTGAAGTGGATCCGGAGAGGATCCTAGAGGAAATAAAGGGAGGGATCTGATGCTCGAAAAAAAGCCTAGTTATATGGGTATAGATATAAATCCCGGAAGCAGTCCTTCCTCAGCTTACAAACCGAGATACTCGATCATAATCATTGACTCTAGCAAACGGGTATTATATAAGAATGAGGAAGCAACTCTACCTAGGATTATACGGCTTGCGTGGGAGTATAACGTTGCTTCTATAGGAATAGACAATGTATATGAGCTCGCGCCAACAGAACATGGAATAGCCAGGATACTGTCTTTACTCCCACCAGAAGCAAAACTTATACAAGTAACCTATGACAACGGTAAGTTCATACCTATAAAAACAGTAGCTGAAAAATACGGTGTTTTAATGCATTCCGGTAAGCTATCTCCGGGTAAAACAGCCTACATAGCAGCACTCTTGGCTGAAAAAGGCATAGGAGGCCAAGTCCGGTTAAGGGAGGAAAAAACACGTATAACAGTATCAAAGTCGAGAGGGGGATCTAAAGGCGGATGGAGCCAAGCAAGGTACCAGAGGAGGCTGAACAGCATCATTAGCCAGGTAGCTCAGAAAATAAAGGAAACACTGGATAAAGCAGGCTTAGATTACGATGAATCCTATAGGAGAAGTAAGGGAGGGCTGGAATCGGCTATATTTACCGTATATGCAGGTAGGGAGAAGATATACGGTCTAATAAAGCCCTATGATGGTCGGGATTACAGGATAAGGATAACACCGCTGTATAGCCAGAAACTCATCATAGGAGACCGAGATATAACTCTCTCCCAGAGACCAGTGATTGTAGGCATTGACCCAGGAATATATACAGGGTTAGCAGTCCTAGATATCTCGGGAAACCTATTATATCTGTATTCATCTAAAAACTTGGATCGTTCGAAAATAGCGTCCATATTATCAGATATAGGTAAACCTATCGTTGTCGCCACCGACGTTAATCCTCCTCCTGAGACCGCTAGAAAACTATCATCAATGTTTGACACCCAGCTATATGTTCCACCAGCCAGCCTCTCGGCAACTGAAAAAAGATCGCTGGCCAACCAAGTCTATCCCGATTACGCTGATACCCATCAAAGAGATGCTCTCGCTGCAGCATACAAGGCTTATAAAGAGCTGAGCGAGAAGTTCAAGCAAATCGAACTCTACGTATCAAAAAGAAAATTAAACCTTGATATAGATAAGATAAAGGAATCTATAGTCAAGGGTAAAACGATAGCAGAGGCTGTCGAGGAGGAGATCGAGAGAAAGATAGGCACTGATCTCATACCAATTAATAGAAGAGATAATAGTGTTGTTGATGGTCAAAGAAAAATACAGGAAGAATCATGCAATATTGCTCTTGCCGAATACAGAGAGCGTGTCAACTACCTATTATATACACGGAGGAAATTGGAGAGTGAAGTAAGGAAACTGAATGAAGAACTTGAGTACCTTAAAAAAACTCAGAGGAATGCTATTCGGGAACTAAAGAAGGAAGTCGAGCATGAGATTCAGGTAGAAAAATATAGGAATAGGATTCATAGCTTGGAGGGAAGGCTGAATACCCTAGAGTCGTTACTGGCAAACGCCGAAGAAGAAAATACGCTTTTACTTCGTGCTATAAGTGGCCTGATTAGCAGAGACAAGATTGCAGGATTCCTAGTTGAGAGATTAACGGTTGATTCGATTAAAAGCCTTGAAAAAACCATTGGTAGTATGATTCCAGAGGATTCCATTATTGTTGTAAAAGAAAATGACCCATATGATCCAAGGGGGATCGACTTACTTATATCAAGGGGAATAGAAGGCTTAGTTGTAACCGGAGCACCCTCATTTACTAGTTTAGCTGAAAATAAAGGTTTGCCCGTAATAATGGTGGGAGAAGGAGATGTTTTGAAAATAGACTATATAGTATTCCTGGACTACTCAGTGCTCCGTGATATTAAGAGAAGGAGGCTCGAATTAGGGTCTACTAAGTTGGACCAAGAAAAACTGGAGTTGTTGATGAAGGCCTATAGGAAAGGATTAATAGGGAAATGAAATAAGTATTCATCCAGGGAGAAGGCCTTCCTCCTCTAGTCTATCAGCAATCCATTTAAGGCCTAGTTCCTCCAGCTTGGCTCTAGTAGGCCTTCCATTTATCCAGCCTCTAAGCTTATAGTATTCCGGCAGCATCTCATCTAGCTTGACTACCTGACCCTTACTGGCGCCCTCAGGCATTGGTTCCTTCAGGAACCTCGGCGGTAGAGTATCGTATTCCACTCCATCGCCAAAGCTTAGTGCATTGAACGCTCTCTCGGCATTGTATATTCTCTCGCCTATTACATGGACTTCTTCCTTATTGATATCCCAGCCTGTTACTGCAGATAGTATCTTAGCATAATCCTCATCCCATAGAGCGAAGCTACTGAACTTACATAGAACCATGGAATCAATTACGCCGAATACGTCCTGGAATTCTTTTACGAGCGCTGGTTTGCCTTTAGTTTCAAATCTATCCACAAGCATTGGTACTCCTAGAACTTCAGGACTTATCATGTAAGCTCTCAGGTGGCAGCCTCCTCTGTTACTAGTTGCATATGCTAAAGCATGGCCTTGTGCCCCTCTAGGGTCATAAGCAGGTAATTCTTGTCCTCTCACGCTCATTGATAGTTCTGGTGCCCCATACTTGCTCGCCAGCCTGTATGATCCTTCTGCAAGCTCGTCACCTACTCCGCTCCTAAAGGCTATTCTCCATGTTAACTCTACTACGGCTTCAGGAGTACCCCACTCTGCTTTTAATCCTCTCAGCTTTTCCTTAGGGAATTTACCTTTCTCTATAAGCTCGAAAAGTGCTCCTATAGTGTTACCTGTTGAAATAGTATCTAAGCCTAATTCATTTGCAAGGAAGTTTGCCTTTATAATTGATTCAAAATTATCATTACCGGTTTGCGCACCGAAAGCCCATATGGTTTCATATTCCGGTCCTCCCCCTTCACCGCTGAAAGGTGACTTACCTACGCGTGAATATCTAGCGCATGCAATTGCACAGCCCCAGCATGCTTCTTCAATGCTCTTCTTTTTATCCAGGTATGTTTCAGCTAGTGTTTCCCCACTTATTTTCTCTGCTTCCTCGAAGTAACCTGACTGAAAGTTCCTAGTCGGGAACAGACCGTTCTGATTTATTATATTAACCAGTATAGCCGTTCCAAGCTGAGGTAAACCCTCGCTTGTAACAGGGTTCTCCTTATGCTTCTTCACAGTCTCTTTTACTACCTCCCTGAAGAGATCTATTTTACCTACCTTTGGGACCTTGTGTCCCAGAACTGCAATGGCTTTAAGTTTTTTACTTCCCAGTACAGCACCATGGCCTCCTCTCCCAGCTGCCCTGTTTTTATCATTCATTATAGCGGCAAATTTGACTAGCCTCTCGCCTGCCGGACCTATGGCTGCTACTTTTATTTTACCCGCCTCCTTTTCTCCTACCTCGCTCGCCAGTTCCTCTTGGATTTTGTCAGTAGTCGAGTGAACATCCAGTCCCCATAAATGACTAGCGTCTTTCAGCTCTGCTTTCCCATCATGTATCCATAGGTAAACAGGTTTCTCGGACATATCTTCTATGAACACACCATCGTATCCAGCGAATTTTAGTTCAGGACCGAATTTCCCTCCACTCTGACTGTCATGAACAGTATTTGTCAGAGGGGCCTTCGTTACACTACACCATCTACCGGATTCAGTTACTCCAGCCACACCCGTCGCAGGACCAGTCAGTATGAATACCTTGTTCCGAGGGCCCAACGGGTCGGCTTTAGGGTCTATTTCCTTTAATGCCAAATATACTCCAAGACCTCTACCACCGATCCACTTTCTCAGAATGTGGTCGGGCATGGTCTCCTCTCGGAGTTTCCCACTCCATAGATTCACTCTAAGAAATTTACCCATATATCCTCCAGGCAACTTGCTTCAACTCCTCCAAAAGATATAAGAACGAATTCATTCTTGTTTCATATATTGGCGACGACAATATAAATAGTTATAATCAATCCTCAACTGGTGTTTTCAAAGTGTTTAAGGTAAAAAAATGGCAGATCACACCCTCAGATGATAGTCATCCGCGGGAGCTCATGATTGAAGTTTCGAGTAAGTGCAATTACAAGTGTATCTACTGCTTCAGGAACCTAATGAGGGAACCTGAAGGATTCATGGAACCGGAATTGTATAATAAAATCGTGGAAGAAGCATACCATGCGGGAGTAGAGAAGATAATCTTCTCAGGTTGGGGTGAACCGTTGCTTCATCCTAAAATTAAAGACTTCGTTAGAAAAGCTAAGGATCTAGGATTAAAGGTTCTATTAAACACCAACGGATATTTTTTAAAAGAAAATACGAGCTGGGTGGAAGAGTCAGTCGACGAGCTCTATGTTAGCATGGATAGCAGTGAAAGCGACCTTTATTCCCTCATCAGGAAAGGCGGGGATCTCTCTAGACTCCTAAGTGCACTAGAGGAAATAAACAAGTTTAGAAGGGAGAAAATGGTCAAGAAACCCGAGATAATTATCCAGTTTACACTAACTAGACTCAATGTAGATAATCTGGTAAAGACCATAGAGCTCGCTGGAAAACTGAAAGCAACACGATTCATCGTATCCAATATTCTCCCATTAACTCCAGGGCAGGAGAAATCGTTGGCCTGTTATATGGATGATTCGTGTAAAAGGAAAATAGCGGAAATATCCGGTATCCTAGCTAAATTGAGCATGATTCACAATATACTCATAAGTTTACCACAGTTAGGCCTGTCTACCGAGAGAGAATGCCCTTTCGCCTCGAGAGACGCTCTGTTCGTTAGGTGGGATGGTAAGGTTGCACCCTGCATTTACATGGCTCACGGGTGGGCCAATACGTTTTACAGGGTAACTAGGACGATAAATGCCGTTATTCTCGGGGATCTAAAGGAGGAAAGCTTGATAGAGGTCTGGAACTCTGAGGAGTACATGCAGTATAAGTTTAACCTGGATTTCATGTATTACCCAAGTTGCCCTGATTGCCCGCTACGAGACTATTGTACTCTTACTCTCTCCAATGATATGGATTGCTGGGGGAATCAGCCGAGTTGTGCTAGTTGCCCATACGCGAGGGATATGGTACGATGCCCACTGTGAGAGTCAGGATATATGCAGGGTTACGAATACGGCTAGGGTGGAAGGAAAGAGTAATAGAATTGGATGAAAATTGCAGAAGCATCAATTGCTTACTCATTTATCTGCCTGAAGTAAAGAACGAACTTGAGAGATACATGGTAAAAGGCTATGATCCAATAATTCTAGTTAACGGCAGGAATATTTTCCTATGTAGAAAGCTAGATGAAGAGCTGAGTGATGGAGATGAAGTAGACATATTTCCTCCAAGCGCCGGAGGCTAGGCATTTTTTGCCTTCGCATGAGTGAAAATATGGAAATGAAAACACCATCTCATCATACTTCTCTCTCTCGAGGGGCAACCCTAATCTTTTTCACAGGTCTCTTTAACTCATACGTCTCTTCTTCCTCTGCCTGTGATATCTTCCCTTTCACGTACCCTTTGATGGCTCTGGAAGCTATATCCCACATAGTCTTGAAACGCCCCTTCCTTATCTGGTGGAGTATGAAAGTTGGTCTTAAATAGAAGCTTCTGTAAGCCCAGCTCAGTAGTTTGAAGAGAGCTTCTCTTCTGAAGTGGTATCCTCTCATCACCGGGTATATTGTTGTATAGTAATCCCAATCCATTATCTCAATCAAGTCATCTTTCCTTGCCTGGTAATACAATGGAGTTCCTGGATAAGGTGTGGCGACAGTGAATTGTGCGTAATCTACTCCAAGTTTCTTGGCAAATTTAACTGTGTTCTTTATATCATCAATTGTTTGCCAGGGAAATCCGAGTATAAAGCTACCAGCACTCTCGATACCTGTTTCCCTGGTCCATTTTATGGCATTAACAACCTGTTTTATTGTTATTCTTTTACCTATCTTCTCTATATCCTCGTCTTTATAGGACTCAACTCCATAATAAATTGTGGAGCAGCCTACACTCTCAAGTTTCCTGAGCATTTCAGGGTTAATACTGCTAACCCTTGAACCACATGTGAATGTTATATCTAACCCTCTATCCTTGATTTCGTCGACTAGTTCATAAACCCATTTCCGGATAAGTGTTAACTCGTCATCGGAGAAAACGATGATATTACTTTTATATTTATCCATAGCTTCCTCTATTTCATCTACAACTTTTTCTACACTTCTCACTCTATAGCGTCTCCCCCAAAAATAGCTTGTTGTACAATAAATACAACCGTAAGGGCAACCACGGCTGGCCATTACGTGTATTATTTTGATGGGCTTGTCAAATAATGTGTATTTGTCCATTGGGAGCAGGTGCCTTGCAGGAGGAGGAAGCTTGTCAATATCCTTAACTAGTGGTCTAGGTTGAGTAATCCTAACCTGTCCTTCCTTGTCAATATAAGCTAACCCCTTAACATTTCTAGGCTCACCGCTCTCTCTTTCTAAGAACTCTAGTAACTCTTTTGCCGTTATCTCGCCTTCCCCGATAACAACATAGTCAGCTCCATTAACTAATGCTTCCTCATACATAAATGAAACATGTGGGCCTCCAATTATGATTCTAACACTGGGATCATTTTCTTTAACTATGTTAGCAACAGCATAACCGCCTTTTACAGTAGGGGTGACGGCGGATATGCCGACTACGTCTGGATGCCGGGATAGGATTTCCCTAGCTGTTTCTTTCACCGAAAGCTCTAGTGTAGGAGCGTCAATGATACTTACCTTATGCCCCTCGTCTTCTAGCACAGAGGCAATGTAAGCTAGTCCCAGTGGCGGGGCTCTAACACCTATACTTTGGTAAATCTCTAATCTTCTAAGCCCGGGGGATGAGACTAAAACTATGTTCATTTCCCTCCACCAGACCCCCTAGGCTTAGTGGGCTGCCTTATGGTGACGTGAGGTTTAGGTATTTTCTCCCATTCTTTCTTATTCAATATACACCCGGGGTCGGGTGCAGTTATGTCTTGGAAATAAGCGTAAGCCCTTGCTCTACAGCCTCCGCAGACATATTTGTATGGGCATTCACCACAATATCCTTTTAGGAGTTCCCTATTTCTAAGTGTCTGGAATACTTCTGACGTGTCCCAGATTTCTCTAAACGGTTTCTCTCTTATATTCCCTGTTTTTATGGGTAGAAAGACGCATGGCGCGACATCACCGTTTGGTTGTAGGGCTGCGTATATTCTTCCTGCACCGCAACCTCCCACGAACTCGGCTAGCGCATTAACTATTTTATTACTTCCAACGTAGAAATGAGTAGGGGCGACTTCTTCGCCTTGACTCATTTCTAGGACAACTCTAGCGTACTGTGGTGCGGTGGATTCTATTTCCAGCTTCCTCTTTTTCATTTCTTTATATATAGTTTTTAGGAACTCCTCTCTTTCCTCTGGAGTAAGATCCATCCATGCGTAATCGGCTCCTCTTCCCGTTGGGACGAAGTTGAAGAAGATTACCCTATTAACACCTATCTCCTCCGCTAGATCAAGGATTTCCTCTATTTCGTTTATGTTGAACTTGGTTACAGTAGTTGCCATTCCATTATTCACTCCTAGCTTAACGGCGTTTCTAAGAGCCTGCGTTGCCTTCTCCCACGCTCCCGGAACTCCGCGGAACCTATCATGTACTTCGGGGTTTGCACTGTCAACGCTGACCTCAACGTATCTTATACCAGCTTTAACTGCTTTCTCTAGATTCTCTATTTTCGCAAACATGGTTCCATTAGTGGCTACAGACACGTATATGTCTCTGTCAGCTAGTTCTTTCACTATTCTATAGAAGTGGGGATGTATGGTTGGTTCACCACCACTTAATGCTACTGCTGCAACACCAGCCTTGTCGATCTGCCTTACAGCCTCGAGCTTCTCTTCTAATGTGAGTTCATCTGGTAAGGGCTTGTCGGCTCTTTGATAACAGTGTATGCATTTGAGGTTGCACATATTAGTGAAGTTCCATACTATGAGGAATGGTGCAGGCATTTTCTGGGGAACTGTAACCCCATATCTTGCTAAGCCTTCGACTACTAATGAAACACCTCTTCTCACCGCGGGATCTCTCAATGCCTCCTTCGCGCTCTCAATATCCCCTTTGAGAACTTTTACCCCGATTTTTATTGTCGATTTAATCATCCAGCTTAGGAACCTTGCTGTTATCGGGCACCCGGTTACATTGGAGCCTGTGAAGGATGAAAGCGCGTGGAATAACAATGTCTGCTCTCTACATTTATCCTCTTCGCAGCATTCAACCCTCTTTGTCCCAGTACGGAGATAACTTCTCGTTAAAGGATTATTGAAGATTAATCTTATTCCCGTTAATAGTCTCCCTATGTCGCCTTTTTTCTCATTTGGTTCATTATGATTGTTACCCACGCCTAAATCACCAAGTATGGTATTATACTACAAAAATATTAGTTTCATCTGTAGATAGGTCAAACTCAGAGAAACATTAGAATCGGCTTAATTTGTAGAGTGTTTCACTCAGACCTTAATAAAAGTCTGACAACAGGTACAAGCTTATATAAATCATCTATGTTTCTCGGTATCCGGGGGAGAATAAACGACAAAACTAATTCCCTTTTCCCGATCTCTTCCAAGACCTTATGCTCTAAATCAACGAGTAGGCTCGAATCGTCGTATGCTTTTGATATACTGTCCAGCAAAGAGTTAACCCAGCCTGGCTCATAGGTTTCTATAAGCTTAGCAAGCCTAATAGTATTCAGTCTAATGACATTCCCTCCAATTTCTCCTTTTACCCTAATGTAAAGCAAGTGAGATCTTGGAGTGAAAATAGTAGCTTTCATCCTGGCGTCAAGCTCGTCTATTGGAACAATTAGATTTCCACACTCTATCTCGTTTATACTGGAAATTATGTGTTCTGCCTCCAGTGAGAAGCTAGTATTAAGCCATTTATACAGGGGAATATCATATGTTCCTAGGGGCAGTTCCGACCAAAAGCTTCTTATAAGGTACTGATGGAACCCCAAACTGTATAGGAACCCTGTTGAAGCTACCGGGGGATCGGTGCATCTGACTCGTTCAGAGTAACAGCAATTAACAATCTCCCGAATCGCCTTTACTAAAACTTCAATATTTCTACGCTTACTCCCCCATTTTACGAGCCTCGGATCAATATTCATTTCTCCAACCTAGTTATCATATTTATGGTAACCTACACTTTTAAACGTAAATATGGAATAACCCAAATCAAAAAGATACCAGCTCTATCCACCGGTGGTAGACAATGGATATATTGATACTTGGAGCGGGAGCAATGGGATCTTTGCACGGAGCCTTACTTGCAAGAGCAGGCTATGAAGTAACTCTCTATGATATTGACGAGGAAAAAGTAAAATCAATCAATGAAAAAGGAATAAGGGTCACTGGGCTTATGAAATTCACATCACACCCTAAGGCTACTACTACACCTCCAAGCCTGCCTCCCAATATCATATTTGTTTTCACCAAGTCGTATTCCACGGAAGAAGCATTGTACTCAGTAAGGGAGCTTGTAACGAGGAAAACTATGCTTGTAAGCCTCCAAAACGGATTGGGAAACGAGGAGGTAGCGAGGAATTATACTGATAAATTGGTAGGAGGGGTTACTACCTACGCGGCTATACTTGAGAAACCTGGAGTAGTTAGATGGACAGGTAAGGGAATAACGGTAATCGGACGCTACCCTACAGGGGCTCCAAACTATGTTTATACGCTGGAGAAAATACTCGGTAACGCTGGGTTCAACCTAAATGTAACAGCTAATATCATAGGATGGAAATGGTTGAAAGCAATTGTAAACTCTGCTATTAACCCGATTGGCGCCTTACTAGGAGTGACAAATGGTTTTATACTAGCGACTGGCATCCTGAGGAATTTAGCGGTGGACATTGTAGAAGAAGGAAGCCAGATAGCTGTAAAACACGGTGTTAAACTTCCGGCCAAACCCGTCGAGATGCTCATCAAAACACTCGAGAGTACAAAGGATAACTATAACTCGATGCTCCAAGACTTATCGAAGTGTAGGAGAACGGAGATAGACTATATAAACGGGAAGATAGTTGAAGCAGCTTCAAATTTAGGGATAAAAGCACCTTTAAACAAGGCTCTATGGTCTCTGGTTAAAGGTGCTGAGTTGAAGTGCAATTTAATTAAAGGCAGATAAGTAGGCACGTTCGGTAGAACAAGGTGGTCTCACTCTGTGGATTGTAGTGAACTAGGGTACACAACGGCTTTCTTGGCGGGGCTATTCTTTGGGTTAAGCGATACTTTGGTCAGGGCGGCTTCTATAAAATTGAAACCTTCTCAAAACCTATTGACAAGCCTCCTAGTAGGTACACCCATACTCTGGGCAGCATCTTTATTAGTATGGAGAGGTATGCCACAAGTTGATGCATTACTATCTTTTATTCTAGCCGGAATCCTAAACTTCGTAATTGGTAGGTACCTATTCTACCTGTCAATATCATATGCTGGTGCAACAACAGCCTCAATAGTAACGAGTCCTACGGTAGTTTTCGCCTCTTTATTTGCATGGATTCTGCTAGGAGAAGCTCTCACGGCACTACAAGTCCTAGGAGTATTCCTTGTAATGCTAGCAGTCTACCTTGTATATAATGAGCCAAGTGGTAGACCACTTCACGGCGGTAAGTCCTCAATAGGCATAGTAGCTGGGGTCACATCTGCCCTAGTGTTCTCTTTTACCTCTTTACTAGTAAGATTTGGAGCCGGCTATAGTGGAGGAAACCCAATAATAGGAGCAGCCATTTCATATACTACAGCCCTCCTTATACTCTCCCCGTTCCTAGCTAAAAACGCCTTATCGGAAGTTACAAGCCATGGAAGAGTGTTCCATTATATGGTCATGGCTGCGGTAATAGTCGCGTTAGCCCAACTATTAAGGTATACAGCATTCTCCGTGTGTAGTGTTGCGAGAGCCTCGGTGTTAATAATGTTGTCTCCTATTCATACATTAGTATTTTCAGGACTGTTATCCTCCGAGTTAAGGGAGAAGCCCGGAGTTAGACACGTTGCCTCTGTAATAGTAGCCATCCTCGGCGTTATGCTAGTCTCATGGTAGACGCGTAGTTTATTAATATAACTGTGATATAAATTGAACTAATCAGCATTTTATGGGTATAACGTTGAATCCTTGTGGTGTCATAACTTGACAGAGAACCCTGGATACCGGTGGATTGTACTTTCAATATACATACTCTCAGGCATTGCCTCCCAGCTTATTTGGGTAACGTACGCGCCGATACTCTCGGCCTCAGCTGAATTCTACCATGTGACTGAAAATGATGTCTCGCTCTTTGCAGCGGTATTCCCCTTGATATACCTGGTAATCTCTATTCCAGTCGGCTATTTCATAGATAAATATGGATTCAGGAGGGCATTAATAACAGGGATGCTGTTCCTAGGAGTATTCTCTGTGCTCAGAAGCATAACAGAGTCATTCATAGTGGCCCTAGCATTCCAGGCGGTCGCAGGCGTTGGACAGCCGTTTGTAATGAACAGTGTGTCAAAGCTTGTCAGATCATGGTTCCCAGATGAGGAAACTGCTCTAGCTACAGGGTTAGGCACTCTCTCATTAATGCTAGGAATAATTATAGCACTTGCATTAACCCCTATTCTAGTATCCCACATAGGGCTAACGTATACGTTAGCAGTATACGGTGGATACAGTATTATTGCACTCCTTCTGGTCTATATACTGGTTAGAGAGCCAGTGGTCAAGTATGGAGAAGAGAGAGTTGCAGTTGGATTAAAGGAAATGATAATAGTCCTAAAAAACAGGAACATTCTAATACTATCAACACTCTTCTTCCTAGGAGTAGGCGCATACACAGCATTCACAACATGGGTCGAACCCCTTGTAGAGGCGGCAGGAGTCCCACTAGGCAAGGCGGGTATGGTTGGCAGCCTACTTACAATAGGCGGGATAATCGGGTCGATAGTCATACCCGGTATAGCAGACAAGATAGGGTCACGGAAGAAACCTACGATCTATGCGTTATTTATAGCAGTCTTCCTCTGGCTAACCATGTACTTTACCCGTGGAACTATAGCAGCTTCAATAGACCTCTTCATCACAGGATTCTTCTTCCTATCCCTTGCACCCCTATCACTCGACCTAAGCGCTGTCTCGGTGGGCATAAAGTATTCGGGGGCAGCAAACTCTGTACTATGGGAGTTCTCCCAAATAGGTTCACTGCTCCTGATATGGATATTCGAGGTAGCAAGCGAGGCTAAGAATTGGCTGGCAATCTACCCTCTAATAAGCATACTAGTCCTGGTAATGTTCCTTCTATCACTGGGACTAAGAGAGTAAAACCATTCATGGGAGGAATCTATAACTACCTAATATTTCTAGCAATATCTATTACAATAGCCCTAACATGCCTATCAACCAAATCCACACCGACCCTCTTACCGATCAACTCACTTGAAATAACATCACTAGCATACATAGCCTCACTAACCACGCCTCGGAACTCTACAGGTGGGAGAATAGCTATAGCCCTAACCTGGCCTTTCCTTATATCACCTATATTTGTAACAACGGTCAAAGCAAAAGAACCAGTAGAGGCACGGGTCTCCTTCAAACCCTCCCCTAGCTCGTCTACATCAACAACTTCAGCACCTAATATGTCAACAGCGTGCTCGGGAACATTATCATCACCTAACCTAATTCTGCTGGGTAAACCTAGCAGAATACTAAGAGCATACTTAACCTCAGCCACCGCATGTACACCCTTAGCGGGCACATGAATGGAACTGGACTCGCGGGGGAACAATAGGCTATAAAGAAGTCTAGCCTCACTAACAAGATCATTTAACTCTTGAGACTCTAGAATCATCCTATAGGGTAGAAAACTAAACCTAAGCTTCAAAAGATCCTTATGAATACCGGATAAAGCATTCATGGCTTTACCCTTCTCTATAGGCCATGGGAGAACCCAGCTCCTAACTCTTTTTTCAAGCCTGTCATAAGCATCTAAGGCGAGAAGAATCCGGTAATCATTTCTGGTATCCAAAGATCCCCACCTAATAAGCTGTAAACAATTATATGGAACGTCGAAATAGTTACCTTAAATATTGATTCCAAGTGTAATTAAATATACATTATTCGTCGATGGATGAAATAGAAGAGGATCCTTTGTTAGTCAGTGATTCAATGAAAGGATTTTTAACCCCTGGTCGTTCGCCTTAATATGTTTTCAATTAATTCTTCTAGACTTGAGAAAGTTTTACAACTATTTACGGCATTCACGATTTTATGGTAGATGGGGCGATACTCTTCTAATATCTCACCATATCTTTTCTCAAACCACAAGTTATCTACTGGATAGTATCTATATAGTGCTCTACGCAATGACTCTAGGAACAAAGGCTTTTTATCCATGAATTCTGCTCCTGTGACTACTCTAGTATTTTGCTGTTTACGTGACATAGCCCTAATCCATTGATACCCTTCACAGCATCTATTAACGTGATGATCAACTACTATCGTATGAGCTACCTTGGAGAGTTTGAGTAGGTTTCTACTAGCCTTTCTAAGCAAAGCTCTAACAATGAACCGATTATTGAGGAACCTATAGATAGGCGGCCCATCTGTAATGATTATATCAGGTTTTAACTGGAGAACTAATTCAACTAGTTTATCACATAATAACTCTGTGTCTGATAAATGCATTACTTTTTCTCCAGCATCAATAAGGGATGCATAAGTGAGAGTTCTAGAACACGTACCATGAGGATAGGGGCCATATATACTTATAGGGCCCGTTTCGAAACAACCATGTTCAAAAGTTAGCACCCTTCCATCATATACATTGATTATCTTTTCCAATCGAGTCTTTTCTTTACCCTTCAACGTAGATATACTGGGAGCTATAATCAATAGATTATCACGGTATTCAAGGTGGTGTATGCTTAGTTGAAACGGGTTTGCATTATATAGGGGAACATGGTCTCCATGCATATGACTGAAAACAACATAATCAGTAATCTTCCATAGATCTCTGATTTTCTTCCTGACCTCATCTCCTGCTACGGCCTGAATAGGATGAGGATGAAGACCCCACCTAGTGTAACCTAATGCTACCCCCGGGTCAATAAGAACTTTTTCTCCACGGTGCTCGATAAAGCAAGAAAGGCCTCTAACACCGAGGCTCTCACTCACAATTATTTGAAGATTAACCGTTACATCCACCCAACAGTTAATCATTATAGTCCTTCAAACTTAACACTAATCCATTTGCTGAATAATTTCTAGAGAATAACCAGTCTTCTATTGTTTTACAAGAACTAGTATTGCTTCTCCATTGCCTTCCTCGATAGTTAAATGTACTATGTACATATTATCATAGATCTTCCAGTACTCCCCATAGAGATCATAGTACCCAATGGTCGGGCAAGAATAAACTGTAAACACACGATATCTCCATCCAGAAAATGCCATATACTCCCGTACAGAACACCCTGTATATGTGATGCTCTTATTCTTAGGAAGGAATAGTATAGTTACATTGCCTACGTTGATAGACTTGTTTGATATGTTTATTTCTCCATGATTATACCATAAATCTAGTACTCCGTACCTGTATGTACTTCCATTTATAATTAGAGTATTTTTACCCACGAATGTTACATTAGCTATTAAACTTTTGGCAAAACCTTCTATCCGGACACTTACACTCGTATTTCCTTCGAGAGACTCCCGATAAATTTCCCGTGCTTTCAGTAGATACTTACTTAAAATATTATTGTAATTGGTACTAGTCTCGTTGTAATGCTGGCCTTGACTGGTTGCGGGCCACCATATGTGCCCGTGGCAATGGCCATAAGGTTCTCCCCACGCCTTATAAGGTTCCGTTTGCTTGGGTACGTTAACTATTATAATAGTAGGAATGTTTTCAAGGTCTCCTCTCCATATTAGTCCATTAAATGTTTCCATGAAATGACTATTAATGAAATCTAGCCTCCAGGCCTCAAGGAACCATAAAAAGTCAGCTATAATTCTATTATCATTGATCCACATTTCATTTGTTACTGTAAACGTTATAGTGACCATGTTGTTAGAGTCGTTATATGATAAACTTAGATTTGCTATATAAGCACCGTGTATTGTGTAGGTTTGATTTATTTTATTTGTGATGTTTTGGGCAAAATTATCCCAGTTTTTGATGATTGTACTAAAGGATTCCTTATTATAGTTTATTTTTTCAATGTATT
>WALV01000031.1 GCA_015522645.1 Candidatus Tiamatella sp. | reverse complement strand
TTAAGAGCACAGCTAGCGATATGGGATATGATCCATTCTCCCAGGGAAGCGGTCATGTTAATATAACTAAAGCTATACAATTCATAGAAGAGGGTAAGGGAGTACTAGCATATAGCAGTGATTCAGTGTCAAACATAGCTACGTTATTTGACATAACCATGAGTGAACTACTAGGAGCACCTATTAAATCAGTGGATCAACTCCTGAGCAACTCCTTTGACACATCACTGTATTTTGGAGTGATAAAGCCAGGGGCTTCAAAGACTATGAATCTAAACCTACTATCCCTACGATCTTCGAAGGACGTTTCCGTCAAAGCTGTTTATCTAAGGAAGAGATACGGTATGCCTGTATGGAGGTTAATCGATACCAGAATGTCCCAGATATATATTCCCGGCCAAGGTTTCGTACCGCTCAGTAGACCTTATGCATGGATATCAGGGAGCCGCCTCTATTTGGATCTAGCAAAACTGCCACCCGGATCCAGACTATTACTAGCGTTTAGACCTATCTTCGGGAAAATACTCAATGCTGACCTAGCTAGGATCACCATATCATATCCATACAATGTAATGGATCCATATGGTAGAAACGGCTACTATAACTCTACTATGGTGTATATGGGTGCAGAGCTAAGCTATTGGGTAGACTTCACTGGAGACAACAAGGTAGAGCCATATGAAACCGGTAGAATACAATACGATATACGTGAAGGAAACACATACCAGATCCAGGTAGGTAACTTGCAAGAGGCTTTCCAGATAACTAAAAATAACATACTAAGCTTCCTGTATAACGAGTTCGGCATAGACGCCTCAACCGCTACAAGCGCCCCGGTAATAGACTACAGAATCTTCTCAAATAACTACTACAATGAGGAAGGTGGAGGACATAATATAGTATCTGTCTCTGGGACGATGGAGTTATACAATGAGTACACTTGGAGATGGATTCATGTAGCGAGGGAAGCATCCGCACCTGGATCATTAGATGTGACAGCATCTGTTCCTAGATCAGCAAAACCCGGGGTATATGAAGGATATCTAGAAGTATCCGATGGCACTAGCACAACAATGGTTCCAATATCAATAGCTGTACCCGCAATAGTAGATATGAGACACACCAGAGTGACTATTAGACCATATTATAGCCGCGAGTTCTACAACAACTATAACTACATAAACGCACTAGACCAGAGCTGGAGGCCAGAAGTAGGGGACTGGAGAACATTCCCAGTATTAATTGACAACGGATATGCTAGGCTAGGAGCACTAGAAGTATCAGTATCATGGAGGAACCCAACCTCAAGCTTTGATGTAGGTGTACTAGGATCAGGATATAACTATCTGGCAACATGGTTCTATGGCGGTTATCCAGAATGGGTCGATAGCTCAGTACTGGCATTGAAAGACTCAATAGGATGGCTTGGCCAGTACCCAGGTACGCCGCCCTATACGTATTTTGACTGGCCCTCGACTACTAAAGCAAGTGTTATAGCGCCTATTGGTCCTACGCCGCTGGATAACTATGATAATACCTATCTATTGTACTGGGTGGTTGTTCACCAGGTATTCTCAGCGACAGGTACTGATCAGCCGACAGTTCAGCTTACTGCATATCGCTCGTATTCCAATAACTTGGTAAACGTTAGACACGGATCGACTCTGACTAAGAATAGTTTTGTCTATACTGGTAATATGGGGGAGATAGAAGTTGATAATTATGGTGTGATTGTACTACCGTTACCTGGTCACACCGGTACAATAACTGTGAACGCTACATTATTCAGACAGTTCCATACTGTGTCGTGGATAAAGACTGTTGTAAATGCCTCTGATGATGCTCATGGAAGATTCCTAGTAATGATCCCCATTTATGGTACTAATCCTAGCATAATATGGGGCAACGAAGCAGGCGGAGATCAATACGTATTCCTTTATGCCAACTCTATAATGTACATGATGTTAATAGTGAACGTCAGGTAGCCTGGATACACCTTCATTTTTTATTTAACTTTCTTTTTTGTTTTGGTTTAGGGAGACTTTTTAGATGTATCAAGCCTTATGTATATATTGAGTGAGGATAAATGGACTGGAGGCTTGATGGACGATGGAGTTAAAGGTTGTTGATATTCAGGTTCCTGAGGGTGTTAATGTCATTGTTGGAAGGACTCATTTTATTAAGAGTGTAGAGGATATTTATGAAGCGTTGATTACATCTTGTCCTTCTATAAAGTTTGGTATAGGATTTTGTGAGGCTAGCCAGGATAGACTTGTGAGGCATGAGGGTAACGATGATGAACTGGAGAAACTGGCCTCGGATGCTTGTTTTAAGGCTGGTGTGGGACATATGTTTATAGTTTACTTGAAAGATGCTTGGCCTATTAACGTTCTTAACAGGTTGAAACAGGTGATGGAGATTGTTTCAATAGATGCTGCTACCGCTAATCCTATTCAGCTTGTTATAGGAGAAACTAGCCAGGGAAGAGCTCTTCTAGGAGTTGTGGATGGTTATACACCGGTAGGCATTGAAGGTTCTGAAGACAGGAAAAAGAGAATGGAGTTCCTTAGGAAAATAGGCTATAAACTAGGTTAGTATGATACTCGTAATGAGGAGAGCCGCTCTGCTGAGCCTTTAATGGCTATGAGGACGGTCTTGAGTACTGATTCTCTTTTCCCAGGAGAAAAGGAATGGACATTACCCCGAAATCTATGATAATTATACCGTAGGTCTCGAGTATAGCAGTGCTAGGCCATCTAATAGTTACTCCTACTAGAATTGCTACAGGAAACGCTAGTAGTGAAACTATTAGAAGGATCTTACCCAGTAACGAGGCTCTATAGTTTGCTGCAAGGAGTATTATGGCTATGTCTGCTTGAATGAAGAACCATGTCGAAACAAACGTATGTGGCCTGGTTCCAGAGTGGAATAGTCCGATTAGACTGAGAAATACTCCTGCTAATGCTAAGTATGCTCCACCAGTAATACCTAGCTTTCCAATCGTTTTCCAAGTTATAAGAACACCATAAATGAGAAGTAAGATGCCTACCGAGATTAAACCATAATTATAGATCCATGCATCACTAGCTTTCGGCCCACCGAGATCGCTGTAAGCATCTCCGAAAACATCAAACCATGGATTCTTGTACCGTGAAATAAATATGACGATCCAAGCTAGTATGGGAGAAAGAATTCCCAATGCAAGTATAACTCTGTTAGAAAAATGTTTTCCATGGCTGTCAGAGAGGTCATCCATTCTTCATCCCCCGACTCGGTCAGTCTACCTCGATCTCTTCATTCAACATAATTAACTATGGTTGCTGGGAAGTTAAACTGTTTTATATTTAACAATAACATAAGTCTCAAAGCTGAAGACGTATTAGAGTAGTAAGGATAGAGTGGTGCCGGTTTTGCTCGAGGGGTTAGCGGCGATATATAGGGATTTTACAGGGTTTATAAGCGGGGTTGGAATAAAATACTATTCGATCGCTATAACAATCTATATTCTAAGCACGTTTGCATGGGCTTTTCGTTGGTGGTTCATATTAAAAAGACTGGGAAGTCATTCTTCTTTTAAAGACGTTTATGTAGCCATAATGGGAGGTATACTGGTTAATAATATATCACCTAGCCTAAAAATGGGAGGTGAGGGCTTCAGAGCTGCATGGCTATGGATTAAACATAAAATCCCTTTTGATAGGTCTATTTTAACCATACTATATGAGAGATTGACTGAAACACCCGGGGTCGCACTGGTTGTTGGAATAGTTATAGCTGGGGGTGTCCTCGGGAGTTTTAGAACTA
>WALV01000030.1 GCA_015522645.1 Candidatus Tiamatella sp. | reverse complement strand
TGTAAGCTGTAGCGTAGCAATATATACAAAAGAAACTACATCCTGTGTATGGGTTTAATGTGTACTTTCTTGGACAGGTACAAAGAGGGTTGCTCCAAGGGTCAAATAACCGTATAAGCTTGCCTTCTCTAAATTTCAATGTTCGCATGTCTTTGCCTCAACTCTTCCTCATTCTTACCTAGTCGATGCATCAGTTCTACAGCAATACCGTCAAGAAAGACCATAACCGTATCTTCGAATAATGTACCCAGTGGAGCCAGAGGCTCATGTATACCTAGGATCTGCCTTGCGAAGTAGTCATCCATTCTAGCCATCTTCGTTCTTCCAGGTATTTTCACCACAATGTCTGCCAAAGAACCTAGTTTGGACTCAGGATACGTTGTAAGCGCTATTACGGTAGCCCCAACGTTTTTCGCTGCTTCTGCTGCAGTAACTATAAGCTTAGTTGAACCAGAGCCGGATATAGCGACTACAACATCCTGGCTTGAAACGCTGGGAACAATAGTATCTCCTAGAACATAGACATTCAATCCTATATGCATTAGCCTCATAGCAAAAGCCTTTCCTACTAAACCACTTCGTCCTGCCCCCATAACCAGGACTTTTTTATTGCCATCTGTCTCTGCGACTTCCACGAGTTTAGACACGAACTTCTCTACTTGCCCTGGATCGATTGACTCCATTGCTTGTGAGACGAAGTCTACTATTTCCCTCATAGTCATATAGACATACTTCACCAAGACCTTACACCATCCGCTGATAAAATTAAAGCTCTCAGAGCGTTATATAATGTTTAATAGCCCCGCTGGTCTCACGTCCGCCGAGACCCTATAAGGGGGGATGAAGATGGCGGCGGATCGGTAAGGCGGGGTATAACATTTATGTGTTTCAAATTATACCCTGGATGATATCAGAGAGCGAGATAGAGAAAATAATAGGTGGTAGAACAGAGGTTAGGATATTAGAGCCATTGTATATGCCCGTGTACGTTCCAGCGGCCAGAGGATTGGTTTAAAGAGACAGGTACTTGTAGATGTTCTAAGCGATAATGCTAGTGGCTTTAAAACCGGTCGGAGGGGCTAATTAAGCTTTTCAACTACATGGTCAACAAGCAGGTAGATGTTGTGGTTACTAATACAGGGACAGTTATTGCCAGGAGTGTTAAGCTTCCAAGAAAGGTATTTGGAGTGTAAAACACTGGTGCCTATGAAAGTCTTTCTTCGAGTCGGCTAATAGTTTAAAAGAGAATGCCATAGCGGAATTGACTCGGTTCTTATACAAGGTTTGCACTTAAACAAAGGATCCTAGAGGGCTCCAATCTTAGAAATTATTCTTCTAATATCATCGGTATGCTCTAGTAACTCTTCAAAGTCATCTAAACGCCTGCCAGTGTTCCCGTCAACCATCCTAACTCTATAAATTCCATCACTCTTTTCATATATGTTTATGTAAACAGGATAGTACACCACCTTCACACCGTGAACAGTTCCGAATGCTTCAAGTAAATACTCTAACTTTTCAGGAGATATATATGGATGAAGACTCTCTCCTTCGCCTGGTACACCATTTTCCAGTTTATATGCCTGTGAAACACTCCTGTAATTCTTTGAAAGAGATAATGGCTTGATAGTATATGTATCCCCATACACATCTATTACCGTCTTGTCCATAAGAACTAAAATAATCCGCTCCAACTTTCTCTCGTCTATTGAGACTATTTCCGATAACTCCTCTTTCGTTAGTGGACCGTGTTCCGCAATGTATCTAGCAACTTCTACTACCTCGAATGGTATGTCACCTATATTTACCAATAAATTCTCCAATCTGAGAGTGTCATTTTCATCTATGGAAACCATTGATCCTCTAATAGACTCGAAATCGAGGGATGTCTCTCTGAATTCTATTTGACTCTCTCCTTTGGGGGGGGATTCCAGGGATACTTTATACTCGTATAATGGGAGATATCCGAGGATCGTTGCGACATGTTTCCCCTTACAGGAACTGAAGAGGCCTTTATCGCATTTAGCTTTTTCCCTAACCTCTTCTATCGTCAATCTCGGCTTGATATGATAGTGTTTAAGAACCTTCATCTGCGATATGTTGAAAGCCGCGCCTACACTAGACAGTTTCTCTATGTCGACTAGTCCTATGTTGAAATATTCCGCTAAACTCTTTACTTTAGGTGAAACCGACTTATCAGTTACTACGATTATTTTATCGATTCTAGTATCCTCCCTTATTCCATGTAGATTAATTATGTCGTCGGCTGTTAATGTGTGACCCACTTTAATTAGAACACCTACTTCTATGTCGAATATCTTGCAGAAACTTTTTCCTATAACATCAAAATTATACGTCATCCCCGACTTTCCTTCTTTAGGTGCCTCTTTCTCGACATCGAAGCCTATGTTTCTCAGTAGATTACAAATGGTATCAGCAATCTCTTTTTTTATAGACATACCATTAATCCCCATTTTTATCAGTCCCAACCATATAGGCTAATTCATTTTAAAATAATGTTTCAGTTGAAGCTATATATTAATGAACATCACATAATTAAGATGGTTTGAAAGGGATGAGTAGGGAACGAATACTCAAGGAGGCGAAGTGGAAGGAAGTCGTCGTAGAATATATGGGTAGCGTGGTTAAAACCTATCTTAGAGATAACCCCATTGTATACGCATGTCCCATCTGCGGTTTAGACATCCATAAACCTAGCTTTACAAGTGAGAGGGATTTATTCTTTCATTTAGTGGCTCATGCTAAAGGTTTACTAGATAAACGGAGGAAGCAACCCAAAAGATATCATTAGACGCTGGAGATAATCGTACATATTCTACGATTGAAAGGTTTCTCTTATATTGACCTTATACCTCCATAGCTGTTGATAAAATAGTTTGATTACTCGTACTTATGGCAATACAATAGAAATAGTCCTTCTTGCCAAATAATCTTAAAGCCTCTTCCACTAAGTAACCTGCTAATATATAGGGATCCCCGAAGCGTTTCTCATATTCTTCTCCATCACAAATTTCACGGCCATTTATCACTAGTTTAGTTGTGTTATCATTTACTACTCCACCCAGATTCGTTTCTATGGAATAATAGGCTACTATTCCATGTGAAGTCCGTAAAGTATCAATAGCCATTTGAGCGGCTGCTATGAAGTCTTCTTCATACTTGCATGTAAATCCTAGTGGTGATGGACTATAGATTGTTATCGTTAGCTCACCCACCTACTGGACACCCCTTGCCGAAAATTTTAGATTAAAAACTGAAACAATTGCCATATAATGAATTTCTAGCAGACTACCTATAACCATTAAGCCCTAAATACTGTAAAGAAGCCAGAATTATTACTCACTAATCTAAAACCATATAGTGGAAAAAAATAATAGAGAATCCTTGGAAAACGCTGTAAATCTCAATACAGATCTAATCATCCCAGTTAATATATATCCTCCATACCAATAAATATCCGTGGAATAGCCGGAGATGTTTATCTATGAGTCTAGAAGAAATAAACAAATTATTCGAGATAGTTTCCTCACACAATGAATGGAGACTTAGGAAGACGGTAAATCTGATAGCAAGCGAAAATGTTATGAGTAGAACTGCATGGCTTGCATATATTTCAGATTTCGAGCACAGGTATGCAGAAGGCAAACCCGGGAAACGTTACTATGAAGGAACAACATATATAGATATCCTAGAACCTTGGGCTAACGATCTAATGGCGAAGCTCACACATGCCAAATATGCAGACGTACGGCCTACAAGCGGTACAATATCCAATGCCGGCATATTTAGAGTACTAGGCAGTGTTGGGGACAAAGCACTAATTGCTCCTGTACAAGCTGGGGCGCATGTTAGCCATACTAAATTCGGAACACTAGGGGCTTTAGGCATCCAGCAAGTAGAGATGCCGTATGACAGTGATTCAATGAATGTTGATATAGATAAGGCGGTTAAAATGGTCGAAGAAGTTAAACCGAAATTCATAGTCATGGGAGGGAGCGTGTACCTGTTCCCACATCCTGTAAAAGAGTTATCGGAAGCAGCCAAAGCGGTAGGTTCAAAAATAGTGTATGATGCAGCGCACGTGCTAGGATTAATAATAGGAGGTGCTTGGAGAAACCCGCTTGATTATGGGGCTGACATAATAACAGCCTCTACGCATAAAACCTTCCCAGGCCCCCAGGGAGGTTTCTATGGAGTAAGAGACGATGAAGAAATGTTCAAAGCAATATATAAAACAATATTCCCATATTTCCTGAGTAACCATCACCTTCACCACATACCTGCGCTGATAGTAACTGCACTGGAAATGGAAAACTATGGAAAAGAATACGCCAAACAGGTTGTGAAAAATGCAAGGAAACTTGCTGAATCATTAGTGGAAGCAGGGTTCAAAGTTCTGGGAGAGCACCTCGGATATACTCAAAGTCACCAGGTTGTAATAGATGTAAGAGAGCAAGGCGGAGGCCATAAGGCTGCGAAAACACTGCAAGAAGCAAATATTATTGTAAACAAGAACCTCCTTCCATACGATCCTCCATCAGCCATAAAAGATCCAAGCGGGCTACGGCTAGGAGTGCAGGAAATGACTCGATTTGGCATGAAGGAGGAAGACATGGGGCAGATAGCCCTATTCTTTAAGAAGATACTTATAGACAGGGCTGAACCGAAGGAAGTGGCTAGTGAAGTAACAGAATTCCGTTCAGGATTCACCAGGGTTAAATTCTCATTTGATAGGGAAGGAATAGAGTTCAACAATACTGTGATTGACTTAGTTAAATAATAAAATCTCTAAACCGTTAAATACAACATAGCGCGTCGACTGGTCTGACTGGGCCATCCGGCCCGTGGGATGAGGACCGGGACTAGCTTTCACCTACGTTATTTTGCTAATAATGCTTGGCGGTCCATTAAAAGTGTGTAAACTGTAATAACAGTACGTATAATACACCTTCCTTAGAGGTGGTAACCGTGATGAATGCATGGATTATATCTATTGGAAACGAATTGCTTATAGGTAGAATAGTTAATACAAACGCGTCATGGCTGGCGAAGAAACTAGTATTCCTAGGATTTAATGTGGAGAGAATAACAGTAGTCCCGGATAACAAGGATGACATTGTTGAAGAATTAAGGAGGTCTTTTTCCAGGACCGAAGTTACTGTAACTACTGGAGGCTTGGGCCCTACATACGATGATATGACAACGGAGGCTGTTGCCTCTGCACTAAACAGGAAACTCGTTTTAGACGAAAAGGCTCTCGGACTTGTAGGAAAATTCTATAACAGTAAAAACATGAAATTGACTCCTGAGAGAATTAAAATGGCATATGTACCCGAGGGAGCTATTGTATTAGAGAACCCTGTAGGTGCTGCTCCAGCTTACATTGTTGAGGCTAACAAGAAAGCAATCGTGGTACTACCTGGCGTGCCCGACGAGATGAAAGCTATATTTGAAACTTCTGTTGAAGAATATCTTAGAGAAAAATATTCGCCGCATGTCTATATTGTAGAGTACTATATTATTATCAGGGGTGTTCCAGAGTCTAGTCTAGCACCTGTAATAAACCGTCTATCCAGGGAACACGGGGATGTGTACTTAAAATCGCATCCGAAGGGGCATGAAATAACGGGTCCGGTATTAGATATCCGTGTATTTGTATCGAGTGAGAAATCGATTGTTGAAGCAGAAGAAAAAGCACGTTCTATAATCGATGAAATAGTCAAGAATGCGGGGAAGCTGGGGGGAACTATTGTCGAAAGCGGAAGAACTGTTTAGAGCACAATTCTTAACTACCTTAAAGATTATCCTACTTGGACTAATCATAACTGTTCTAGGATACTACCTGGAAGATAGGAGAGTGAATGCTATAGTAGTTATAGGTCTTGCCGTGGTGACGGTATCTCCTTTGGTATCGTTTTATATTACATTAAGAAGATTCTCATCTAGTAATATCAAATAATTATAAACTATCCTTGCCGTTTATTTTGAAGAAGGTGAAGTGAATGGCATTAACGGAGAGGGAGAAAGAGGAGCTTAAAAAGAAGATGATAGAAGTCCTCAAAGAGGTATATGACCCTGAGATACCTATCGATGTTTGGAATCTAGGGTTAATTTATGACATCGACATAGATGACGAGGGTAACGTGCATATACTAATGACCATGACAGCTATAGGATGCCCTGTAGCCGGGTTAATAGTTCACTATGTTGAGGAGGCCCTTAAGGACGGTATACCTGATCTAAGAGATAAGAATATTGAAGTGGAAATCACTTGGGACCCGCCGTGGACTCCGGATAGAGTGACACCGGAGGGAAGAGAGATACTTAAAGCCATGTACGGATATGATGTTGTTGAGGAATGGAAGAAACGAATGGAACAGCAATCAACAGCTTGAAGCTTTTAATTATATACTATTCCCGGGAAACTCCTAGTTTTACTGGGGCAGTGATGAATCCTAGCCAGCCGGATTCAATGAAGAACGGACCACGAACTACAGAGCCCCTATTTCTCGCTAATCCGTTATATAGCTCATATCCATTCCATGTTATTGGCAGGTGTTAGTGTTGAGCTGGTCAATCCTTGAATTGCTAAGGGAAAATCCTGAACTACTCAAAGAGCATGTTAAACGAAGACTTATGGATCCAGTGTTGATAGACGAAGCTAAGAAAATAGATGATGAGTGGAGGAAGGCTTTAACCGGTTTGAATAAAATGCGTAGTCAACATAACAAACTAAGTAGATCTTTGAAAGAGGCGAGGGATCCTTCAGAAAGGCAGAAGCTTATACGACAAGCTAGAGAACTAGCGGCTAGGATTAAGAGTGAAGAAGAGAAACTATATGCCATTGAAGGGAAGAGAGAGGAGTTGCTTCTTGCATTACCTAACCTGGTTGAGGATGACGTTCCTATAGGAGACGAGGAAGCTAGTATCCCAATCCGTTTTTGGGGTAAACCTAAAGTGTGGAAAGATCACATCGATCTTTTTCTGGAACAAACAGAAAAATACGGTTTCTCCGTAGAGTATGACATGCTTGAAGACAAGCCGGTCGGACATGCAGACATGTTGGAACACGTGCTGAAACTAGGAGATACTTTGAAAGCTGGTGAAGTCGCTGGATCCAGATTCTTCTATTTATTTCAGGACATAATTTGGCTAGAAACAGCGTTACTTGCCTATGCAATAGATAAGATGACGGGGAAAGGATACGCTCTTGTAATGCCGCCATATATGCTTCGTGGAAATATAGTCAAAAGAGTAATAGACCTGGAAACATTCAAAGATGCGATTTATAAAATAGAAAACGAGGATTTATATCTTATTGCGACAGCTGAACATCCACTAGCGGCTCTATACGCTGGGGAAGAGATATACGATGATGAACTCCCCCTTAAACTCGTGGGAATAAGCCCGTGTTTCAGGAAGGAAGCAGGCGCAGGGAACAGGGATTTAAAGGGAATATTCCGTGTTCACCAGTTCCACAAAGTTGAACAGTTCGTATACTCCCTACCCGAGGAGAGTAGGAGAATTCATGAGGAATTAATCAAAAATGCAGAAGAGATTTTCCAGGGGCTAGAACTGCCTTACAGGGTAATCAAAATCGCCTCAGGAGATCTAGGAGCTTGTGCTATAAAGAAATATGACCTTGAAACATGGATGCCGGCGCAGGGGAAGTTCCGTGAAATGGTGAGTGCAAGTAACTGTACTGACTGGCAAGCGTATAGGCTGAAAATGAGGCTCATACGAAGAAAGGGTATGAAGCGATCATATGTTCATACCTTAAATAGTACAGCAATAGCGTCAACAAGAGCTATTACAGCTATCCTCGAAAACTATCAAAACAAAGATGGGACTATTACTATTCCAAGAGTTCTTAAGAAATATTTAGAAGTATATGACACCGCACCCAAGGATTATATTCATCCTACTAGGAAAATCGTTTCACCTAAAGCGAAAAAGAAGAAAACATGTTAAGCCTTACCGAATAATTTAGAAAACAACCCCTTCTTCCCCTCGGGTCTTTCCTCCTCTACGCTACCCATTCTATTGAATACCAGTGCCCTTGCTGTATTATCACTCATACCTAAGTATTTGGAAGCCTTATTCCAGAGCAGAACCAGTTCCTCGTGTGAAGCATGGTCTATGGGCATTCCTAGCCTTCCAGCATCTTCCCATCTATTATATAAATTATCCATTACCTGTACTACGACTGGGTCTGAGTAAAAAGCCGACTTAACCCATTTCCTAGGGTCTTGATCCAGAAATATCGTTAACTTCTCTCTCAGTTTCTCGTCTTTCATCATAATCTACCTTTCAGCGTCAATATACACTTTTCTCTACAAGCGTTTTTATTTTATCGTCTGCATATTCCCGTGCTTCATTCATTATGATATCTATTTCCTTTCCTTTTTCTAATGTAGTAAATGAAAGATCGATTGGCCCTAACGTCTCTACATGTGCCGAAGTCCCTATATTAACAGAGGCAAGCAGATCCCCGATTTCGGAGAGAGAGACCACTAGGTCTTGCTCGATGCCGCTAAACTCTTTGTGAGCATTATTGTAAACCTCTTTGATCAACTCCAAATCCTTACTGGACATAAGACCTGTTATCAAGAGGGTCTCCACTCTAGTTATCATCCACTCTAGTACGTAATCAATATAATATAGAGTTCTGAGCATGTTTAACAGGATGCCTTTTTCTTCGCGCGTAGTTCGTTTAGAGTGAAGCCTTCTTTCCAGCCTATTTATGTGTAACCGTACCTTTATTTGCACCTTCCTTATAGCCGATACAGCGCTGTACAGTTTTCTTTGATTGGTTTTATCCACTGCACCCCCCTCTAACACGGTCTTTTAATTTATCATATGCTTTGCATAAAATCTTCGAGCCATTAGACTTCTAGGTAAAAAGGGGAAGCTGGCTCTTGTAAATCAATGCTATATTCTTCATCCCGTCCACTTGTAAAGTATTATCATCACACCAGTTGCCTGTGTATGATCAGGTGTAACATAAGGACACCCTATGAAAACCTTTTCAGGCACGAATCCCATGATGTTGGTTGGCTTCGGAATTGGCACGAATCCTTGTCCTCCCAGACCTGAACCCATAGCTCTTACTATGAACTCAACTTTTGTTACATTACTGAACAGTGGATCATTACATCCGACTCTATGGCCTATAATATTATATGCTCCATCAATCATTAATTGATATATTAATGTGTTTCTAACCTTGTTAACAACCGACGTAGGAACCCCTACTAGGCCTGGGAAGTTCTTCCATGCATAATACACGCTACTATAGTTGGTGTCGAAAGGAGTGAGCCTTGGGTCAGGATTTACTCTTCTACCTATTCTAAGCATCTGGAAGCTCTTAGCCCAATCAGCCTGTCCCTGACTAATTACATAATAGCCTTTCTGCCTATAGATAGCTTCCTCAATATTAGATGAAGGCATATTATAAGCTGGCATTACTATTAATGTGTCATTATTCTTAAAGAAGTAGAATACTTCATATGCTAGGATATAAGTTTCATTAGGTTTAGCGCCAAGCATTCTTAGAAGAGCAGAGGCTTCACCATCAGTGCCCGTTAATATTCTGGCTAGCAATCTGATTTGCGTTCCATTTAATGTAGCTCCGTCAGCGACCGTTCTTCTTCCAGTATTCACAGTTATCCAATACCCATAGTCCCACCATGCAACTATTAAAGCATCCTTAGGGGTAGACTCGTTTATGTATTGCAATGCCTCTTTCCATGCATTATTTATAGGCACGATTATAGTGTTGTTTATCTTGAAAGGAGACAGCCCTGATGTTTCTATTTGTGGTGCATGGAACTTAGCCATTGTAAGCGAGTCAGAGAATTGTAATAGTGCCCCTGAAACTACTATTATGACGAGGGTTCCAGCTATTATTATAGGAAGCGGGTCCAAGGAAGAAGAGCTTTTCTTAAGGCTCAGTTTACCAAGTGACCCTCCTTCCGAGGTAAATGCGAATTCAACTACGTCTCCAACGAATATTCCTGCAGCTATTGAGGATATTGTTGCCGACATCTGTGTGAGATAAGACAAATTCATGTTCCCATATAATAATAAGATAACCGCTAGATAAATAGCGACTGTTACCGGGTCCTGGTTTTTCCTAGTTAATATCAGGTATAGTTCGTAGAACACTCCTATAACTGCTAAAATCAACGCTATTCCATATTCATTTACTATGTAATGTATACTTGCACCTTGGTTTTCCTGGACAGATGTCAATAGTGGTGATAGTTTATTGACCCCGAGAGCCGCTAGAATTCTTCCCCCAACAGGCAAATATCCAGAGAAAACTGCTACCCCGCCAACTAGGATTACCGCTAATATGATTACCAGGTAATGCTCGATACTGTACCCCTTACTGTATAGCCAGTACGCCATATAGAAAAGAATTATCGACAGTGTAACAGCTGCTCCAACTCCTTTTACAAAGTAGAATAACCCCACCTTAGGGTATAGTGAAGCTATTATAGCATACGTTACATAATTAGCTAGGAGAGAATACTTTTTCCATTTTTCCAGTTGAGTTCTTACAAGTGGTGCAATAATCACTATTAACGCGAATAACGCCGTGACGAAATGTATACCACCCCATATCCATCCTATGGTGCCGCCGAAGAAGCCCGCTAACACACCATATAGGAGGCTTTTCTTCTTATCTTTTGATTCGAACATCATGTAAGTGAATAATAGGAATATAAGTAGATTCGGTACTGCTATACCTGTTTTCTCTACGAATCCTACTATCGTCCTAGTTATTGCACCAGGCAGCATTGCGAAAAGCATTGAGGATACTAAGCCACCAAGCATGCTATTTGTAATTCTGTACACCAAGTAGAAACCTATTATAACCGCTAATGTACCGGCTAATACTGGCGTAAGAGCTACCCAGCCTTTAAGAGATAACCCTAAAAATGCTGCTATAGGGTATGTAGCAGCAGCGAACCATGGTACACCTATGTACTCTGTGCTCATGAAATTCCTACCATAAGGCCACCAGAACTCTGTCACATGCTCTAGTCCCTTAAACGCGAAGAGTCCATGTTGGTGTAAATACTCGGCCAACCAATATTCTATCCAAGGGTCGTTTGCATCCAACTCCAACCCGTACCTTGTTGCAGGCAAATATCTAACATAGAATGCTAGGATTGTTATAGCAGTTAATGTTAGAATCGTTAGAATTTTCCTATAGCCCACTATGAAGTCTAGGATTTTGATGGAAATACTACCCATTTCATGAGAGCCCTTACTCTTCTTTTTCCTGGGTTTTGACTTTTTGTCCCTAGACTTTGCCATTGAAGACTACCTCTCCAACCCATCAACGTGAATATATTACCGCGGGTGTTTAAACCTTTGCTTAATTCTCTTAGTAACCAGGTCAATAAGTTTTACTGTCTCTTTAACAGATTCACTACTCATAGGGTAAAGATTGAATGAGATGGGTGTAACAGCTATGTTGCCCTCTTTTACCACGGTATATACATCTGTTCCCTCTTCCGGTTCAACCGGTTTTCCATATAGCCAGTAGTACCTCTTACCTCTAGGATCCCTTCTCTCTTCCATATACTCCAAAAACCTTAACCGAGCCGGCCTAGCGATTTTTATTTCCGTCTCTAGGGTAATTTCCCTTGGAAAATTCACGTTAAGCATGTCGACTCCTACAGGTAGCCCGTTTTTAATCACATGCCATGAAAACTCTCTGGCAACCTTACGGATAATAGATGCATATATATCATCATCGAATGCTTCAAGATTGTCTACAGCCGCTGAAAACGCTATTGATGGAATTCCAAGTAAACCAGCCTGTGCAGCGATTCCTATTGTTCCACTAGACAAGATTACCTGTACACTTGTATTATCTCCAATGTTGACACCTGAGACTACTAAGTCTATTTTGCTTGTGAGAATGTTTGAAGCTAGGTGTATAACATCGCTTGGCGTGCCATTAATTGCGTATATATTAACTCCCCATATATGCATTTCTTCGAGTCTCAGTGGTTTATGAAGCGTTAACCCTAGCCCACTTGAGCTTTTAGGAGTCTCTGGAGCGATAACATGCGTTTCTCCCAGATCGTTCACAGCCTCGAACAACACTTTTAACCCGGGGGAATAGACGCCATCATCGTTTGATACAAGTATAACAGGCTTATTCATCACTATCCACTTCACCCTACGGATAGTAATTTAATCTACTATAAAACATGAATCCATTAAGGTGATATTCATGGCGGATAAAATCAAAGTTGTTATTATGGGTGCTGGTGGAAGGGACTTCCATAACTATAACCTATACTTTCGTGATAACCCTAAGTATGATGTTATGGCATTCACTGCCGCTCAAATTCCAGGAATAGTTGGCAAACGATACCCTGCAACACTTGCTGGAGAATTATATCCTTCTGGGATACCTATACTACCTGAAGACGATTTAGAAGAGATAGTGAGGAAGAATGGTGTGGACCTAGTAGTGTTGGCATACAGTGATTTGCTGTATAGAAACGTTGGAGGAACTCTAAGTAGGGCACTGGCAAGTGGGGCTTCCTTCATGATACTAGGGCCGAGAGATACTATGATCCCCAGCTCTAAGCCGGTTATAGCGGTAACCGCTGTTCGAACCGGTGCAGGTAAAAGTACTGTTTCAAAGGCTATAGTTGAATATCTAACAAGTAAAGGTTACAAGACTGCGGTGATAAGGCATCCTATGGCCTACGGAGACTTAGAGAGAATGGCTGTTCAAAAATTCTCCACGGAAGAGGACTTGGAGAAATATAATGTAACCATAGAGGAAAGAGAGGAATACGAGCAGTATATACGTATGGGTCAAAGCGTATATGCAGGAGTTGACTATGGGAAAATACTGGAGCTCGCGGAGCGAGAAGCTGATATAATCCACTGGGATGGAGGCAATAACGACTGGCCTTTCTATCAACCAGATAAACTAATAGTTGTAACAGATGCTATGAGACCAGGACATGAGTTAGAGAGTTTTCCTGGAGAAGTGAATTTCAGGATGGCAGATCATATTATAATAAACAAAGCCGATCAAGCGACACCAGAAGCTCTCTCGATGATAAAAGAGAATGCTAAGAAGGCGAATCCGACTGCAACCATTACTGTTGCAAAAAGTGTTGTAGAAATAGATGCCCCTGAGCTAGTTGAAGGAAAGCGTGTATTGGTAGTTGAAGACTCTCCTACAGTAACTCACGGCGGGCTACCATACGCAGCTGGATATGTAGCGGCGAAGAAGTATGGAGCTAAAGAGATAGTGGATCCAAGACCGTATGCTGTAGGTGTAATAAAGAAAATGTATGAGAAATACACTCATATGGGGCCGGTATTGCCTAGCACCGGGTATTCACCTGAGCAACTTAGAGACTTAGAGGAAACCATTAGGAGAACACCAGTGGACACTGTCATACTGGGAACACCAGCGGACATAACCCGGTTGATAAGTATAGATAAGACTGTTGTGAGAGTAACCTATAGAATAGAAGTCGTTGAAGGCCCTACGATTGAGAGCATAATAGAAGAATTCCTTGCACAGACAAAAAGCAAACTAGGTTTTTAATGACTGTTTAAACAATCTTTTAACCCTCATTACTACTATTTTCTTATAACAGTCAAGCCACTAGGTGGGTAATTTGAGTTTTACAAGAGATATCACTCCCTACCAAAGGAAGACTGATGTAAAACATACTAGAATAGCAAACCTGCTCGAGATAAAACCTAAATCAGAATGTCCTTTTTTCGAGGTTCACGAGGAAGGAGATGGATATGTAGCCATATGTAAGGTTCAGGGAAGAGCCTTAACTAGGCATGAAGCAAGATTATGCGAAGAGTACTGGGAGAAATGTCCTTTTAAAAGATATGGGGACTTTCTGAAGGACTTGTTCACATAACATATTATATCCCTGTTACCCTCATCATTATGCTATTTCGGGGAGTTTTACGCAGCACGCCGAGTTTATCTCTTTTAAATAATCTATAAACTGGTAAATATACGCCCTCAGCAGCAATGCTGGTTCGTCCACCAATAAATCCATATATATAGAGCGAGTCTTTTCCAGTAGTAATGTGGAATTACTGCAAATCAATTTGCTATTATTACTTCTCACAGTACTAGTAAAATTATTTACATCCTGAATAACAGTATTCACTATATCAATATATCTAAGGATTTTTAGTTTCCCTTCCTCGGACAGCCTCCCGCTATTCAATAGAACAGAGTACCTTGTAAGAAGGTCGACGAGTATTTTCTTTATCACACTAATTTTGTTTTTATGCACGTTTGTAATACACATATAGATACCCCCGCAACGTTGGGGAGAGCAGTTTCCTTATTCCAACTAAGGATTATTTAAGAGGTTAGTCGGGGATTTTTATAAGACAAAAAGTTTATCCATATCGGCATACACCACTATAAGCACAGTACTCTACAGTATATGTAGGTGTTAAGATATGGAGTTCAGAAACAGTACAGAGCAGGAGGATATAAGCCTTTCAATCTTATATGAGGACATGGATTTAGTCGTTATGACTGCCCCTAATGAAGACGAGTTAAGGGATATTCTCCTGAGACTCTTAAAAGACGGCCCACAAACTATTCGTCAGTTGCATTCCTATCTGTCGGGTTTAGCTAGTGAGGATAAAATTAGGAGAGCGTTAAACACGCTCATCGAAGAGAGGAAAGTCGACTATGACAAACAGGGTAGATACTTCCTAGCTGAGTACATTGACGAAGAGGATTTCGAAAGCTCTATGTATCTCGGGGAAGTGGGTGGCGCCTCGGACCTATATGACTAGCCATGGATTAACTAGGTCCTGGAAATCCGCTGGTAACGGTTTCTTTTTCTCAATATAATGCTGGTAAGCCTTTTCTAAATACTCTATGAATACTGGGCAGTTATCGAAGCGCCCGTCTCTATCGCATTTACCTTCAGTACCCTTTAGAGTCAACATAAGGAAGCATGCTTGCGTTTTCTTATCATAGTATGGGCATAATCTATGCTTCCTTTTCGCACTCTTCAACATTTTATTAACCCATCTATTCTTAGCATCCAGCTCTTTTTCCTCTGTACTCTCTGAAATCATTGAGTCAAAGTCGTCGATTTTCGACAAACCTGTACACCTCCAGGGTTCTTCTAGTGATAATCATATAGGTGGAAGGGGCTAAATAGTTGACTAAACCTATTACTAACTCTTTTTAACCATCAATGACATAAATATACAGAAGGTGGTCAATCCACTATTTTTGCAATAAATAATTGAAACGAGGTGGCCCTGTTGGCCAAGGATTTTAATACTTCAGATCTAGTTGATCTTATAGTCTCTGCAGGATTAGTTGAAGACTTCGTTAAATGGTACCGGCAGAGGTTCAATTCCATTGAAGTGCCTCCTATAAAATCCCTACCACCATACGTTTTAACTGAATATATTAAGCTAAGGAAACTTACTCCATCAGACGATCCTATAGAAGAGAACCTCGAAAAAAGCGATGACATAACAAAATATGAGCCCTTAGAAGTTAAACCCCGAATAGCACCTAAACCCCAAAAATAATGAATGCTGGAACCATTCCCCTTTAAAACGTCTAAAGTGGAGTAAACAACAATAACACGCTAACTATAAACATCACCCCCCACTTCAGAGGGCTTGTTTTAATCATTTTCCATCCATCCAAAGGAGGAATTGGGAGTAAGTTAAACACTGCTATCCACACATTTATAAATAGAAATCCTTGAAGGAATAAAGAATGAATTCCTGCGTAATATACTGCTATAGCCATTATAGCTAATACAATATTTGTTAATGGACCCCAGCTAGATATCTCAAATTCCCCTTCCCTGCTAACCCTGCCAAAACACATTAAACTAGTGAACCCCGGTATCAATAGTTTAACTGGGAAAAACCCGGAAGCTATCGTTACCAAAACACCCCAGGCTGTAGCTACATACATCGAAACACATCCATTTCTCCGTCCAGCATATTTATGGGCAGACTCATGGATGATCATTCCCGTTATAAGGCCTATTAAAAAGCCATCATTGTAAAGATTTAGATACGTTCCAACCCGAAACATATCAATCCCGAGGAAAGCAAATGCTATTGAGAATACTCCTAGAATCCAAGAACCAGGCTCGCCGTATACTTTATTCATTATACTCCTCCTTGGTTTTCCATAGTAACCCGCCTCATAGTATGTTTCATTCAACAAGCATCACCCTCTCCTCCCTATACCCGGTTATCACTTTTTTATAACCCTTAAACTTAGCGTCGATATCCGTATAACCCGTATCAACTCTTAGTTTTTCGATATCCCGCATTTTACACTCACTAGCAATAATAAATAAGTTCTCTGGATTAAGCCTCTTTAAAATCTTCCTTCCAAACTGATGGTTCCCCCTACCAAACAGGATGCCTTGGCCTCCTATAGGAGTAATTATTATAGAGAAGTCCTCGTAGGAGTCCACTAACCTCAAGAGCCTCAGGTAGTCCAAGTCTAATCCAATTACCTTACCCCTGTAAACAGCGTCTACTCCAAGCAGAGTATAAGGTATATTAAGACGCATGTGAATATACTTCACTGTTCTACCTGGACCAGTGAGATATAGAGAATCAGGTTTTGATTGCATTAATTCAATAACATAATCTACAGCCCCTTCTAATCCATCATAGCACCCTAAAGTCTTCGATGGTTGTACCAATCCGCCAAGAATTAACATGGGAAGATAGCCGAATACCTTGTAATGCTCATCTCCCAACGAGATCCAGTCTACAACCTCTCTATACTCTATCCTAGTACCACTGCTACCATTAACAAACGCGTTTAAAATTTCAGCCGCATCTCTAGGTGTATAAGCAAAGACCGCGCTGTAAACCTTAACTCCTGCAGGTACCCCTAGCACTGGAACTCTTTTATTTCCCATAGCTTCCAAAACATCTCTCGCAGTTCCGTCTCCTCCAACAAAGACGAGTGTATCTATGCCTGCTTCAAGCATTTCCTTTACAGCATGAATAGTATGCTCTCTGGTTGAGGGAAACTCTGCCAACTGGGGAAACGATATTCCCCGTAAAATGATATTATCACAGCCCCTCAGAGCATATCTTGCTATATTATAACCCATATATCTAGGAGGCACCAATATTTCTATTCTTTCAGGCCTTCCACATCCCAGCAATGCGAAATGTTTTAGAAAAACAAGCGCTTTTCTATATGATATTGGGATACCTCCTCTTTTTATTGCCTCCATGAAAACGCTGTCAGTACCTTTTAGTCCTACAAGTCCTCCTGTCCCTGATATAGGGTTGATTAGAAATCCTATCCTCACTAGGTATCCCTATATAATTAATAATCGACTGTGCTAACCCTATATATTTAGATGGCAGAGAGCTTATGAGTGGTGTGGTTTTTATTGAAGAGAAGGGCTATGATTTTCGGGAGATTCCAGCCGCTACACAATGGTCATCTAGAGTTAATTAAATGGGCCCTTAGACTGGGATATGATGAAGTTGTCCTTCTCATTGGAATGGCTTCCGAGAACTATACGCCGAGGAACCCGTTCACAGCAGGAGAAAGGCTGGAAATGATACGGATAGCCGCGGAGACTACTGACATTGGACTAGAGAAAATAGTTACATCAGCGGTACCGACCCTTGAGACGAACATAGGGTGCACTTATTATGTGCTTAGCTACGTGCCTAAGATCGAAGCTATAATAACTAGGAACCCTATAATAACTCGAATATTCAAAGACGCTGGGTATAAGGTAGAGCATCCCCCACTTTTCAACAGAAATGAATATAGAGGAACGTACATAAGGGAATTGATAGTGAAAAACAATCCCTTATGGAGGAAACTAGTGCCTCCTGGAATACCTGAGTATATAGAAGAAATCGGGGGAGTACAAAGGATAAAAGAGATAACAATGGAAGACTGACTCTACCTTGGCTTAAACCGTAAAACCCCTGCTAGACCACTGAAAGTAGCCTTCAACCATTCTGCCTCTGGAATGCTCTTAGGTATGATCACTGGCTTGGTACCCATCATCTTGGCCTTCTCCACAAGTGAGTCGAGGTCCCCTCTTTCCTCATGGATCAGTAGATACTTAAGCATGCCATTATCTAGTGCCGCTAGAACTTCCTTCTCTCCGTAAACAGCCATTCCAGTATCCTTAGCTAAATTAAGCTTGAATTCCTCTAAAGCATTTATAGCATCCCTATACCTCTGCGTCTCTATGACATCCTCAGCTTTCAAAACGGTTTCCTTTAACCCTTGGATACCTTGGTATGCCACGTCAATCAATTGCTTCGAAACAAGCTTCCTTAAACGGTAATCTAAGTTGCCGGTTTCCAAGAAGTCCGCTTTAGCGTAACCCGGACCAGCGATAATCAGTCCCTTAAGTTTTCCCTGCTCAAGGTATGGCAGGAAATACTTGTTAGCCCGTTCAGCAACCCGTTTAAAGAAATCAGACACCATTTGCTCAATAATTCTATCATACCTTCTCTGGCTCTGGCCCCCCATTTTATGTTTCCCTGGAATATAATCGGAAACCTCTTCTATGACCTCCAAAGTCGACCCCTGTAGTATACCTAGAGTAGCCTCATCCCTCTCCACTATTATTATTCCTATGACATCTTTCTCTTCAAGCATATCCTCGAGAAACTCTAAGTGGAACTCTTTATCCGTTCTATAGAAGTAAACTGGAACTTTATCAGGCGGTGAGAAAACGTAACAAATGAATTCACCTGTCTCCATGTTCTCGCCGCAAAAGACGGCTAGACCATTAGGCGGTACTTTAGGTATCATTGAGAGGCGATCCATAGCCGCAGACAACGCTCTTTGAACCGCATCACGCGTCTTCTTAAGCTTAATGTTATCAGTTATAGATAACTCCTGTCTAAGCATGTTCATCACATCACTCAACGGCCTCCCCGGTGGAATATAGAGGCTTAGCAATACTGTTGCTGGCTCTTTCCACTTCTTTAGCTCCTTTATAACCTCCTGTAAATCCCTCTTAGTCGCCTGAAGCCTTGTTTCAACCCTCTCCAAAACTACACACCCATTATTTGAATATCAGTGGAACCAGGTTTAAAGTTAAGTGAAGCAAACTCTGTTTTAAAGTAAGGATGAGTAATATGGCACGCATAGTCTCGCTACCAGAAGATGGGTGCCTGCCAAGTAAAGTCAAGCAACTCGCCGATGGGATACTATCTATGGATGGGCTTATAGTGTATCCCACCGACACAGTATACGGTTTAGGGACGAGGGTAACAGAAAACGGCTTAAGGAACGTTTTTGAGGCAAAGAAGCGGTCTGAAAATAGGAAACCCCCTATATTAATAAGTGAAGCACATATAGTGTTTAAACTGGTTGAACCAAGTAATCTTCTATGGGATCTAGCCAGCAATTTTTGGCCGGGCCCACTGACTATAGTTGCGAAAGCATCGGCAAACGCTCCAGATCCACTGAGGGACTGGGAGTATATTGGAGTTCGATTGCCTGATAGCTGTATAGCTAGGGAACTGGCTAGGCTTGCCGGTGGATATATTATAGGTACATCTGCAAACATTTCAGGGAACCCTACTCCCTCAGTAGTGAAGAAGATAACCGAAATCTTCGGAGACACTGTTCAACTGTATATTGATGCAGGCCCCCGACTAGGGCCTGAATCAACGGTAGTTATGATAGAAGACAATAGTATCAAACTGATAAGAAAGGGTGCAGTACCCCTGTAATACCGAGTCATCCTCCTACAATATGAAGTAGACGTTAAACATTTCTACTGGGTGGAATCATTTGATCCAGATAACAGTATACAAAGGCTTAGACTCGAATAGCACGATCACTTGGAGACTAGTCAAGGATTTAATCGTTACTATAAGTAAGGAGTACGAATTAGATATAAAACTAGACGTTATAGAGGTTCCAACGATAGAATATGAGAAACTCCCGAAAGTCGCTGTAAACGGGGAAATTATAGTGGAGGGTAGAATACCAGGAGTCGATGAATTAGTTAATGCTGTCTTTAACGTGATAAAGGAAAAAACCGTGCTCGGCCCTGCGGGATTCCCGTTACCTGTAGCTGAAACAGCAGCTGGAATATAGATTATAGCACTCTAAGCTGGTTTAATCATTTAATGAAAACGGAGAGTATCGCTTTCTGCGCGTGAAGTCTATTCTCAGCTTGATCCCATACAATACTTCTAAGCCCATCTATCACGTCGTCAGTAACCTCTTCGCCCCTATGAGCCGGTAAACAATGCATAAACAAGGCTCTAGGAGCATGAGCTATAAGAGACGAGTTGACTTGATAGTTCTTCAACACCGATTTCTTCCTTTCAGCCTCATCTTCCTGGCCCATACTAACCCAAACATCTGTATAAACTATATCGGCTCCTCTAACCGCATCCACAGGATCCTCTATGACATCAATAACTCCCCCAGTCCCCTCGGCAGTAGAGACAGAGTATTCTAGAAGCTCCCGGTTAGGGTGAAACTCTCTAGGGGAAGCTATTGACATTGTGATGCCAAGCTTGGATGCTGCGACCATGAGGCTATTCAGTACGTTGTCAGTTCCGTCCCCAATGAAGGCTATTTTGACTCCTTTAAGCCTCCCAAGCTTCTCATATATCGTCATTAAATCAGCCATTATCTGAGCTGGATGCGAGAGATCGCTCAATGCGTTGATGACCGGTGCATCGGAGTACGAGGCTAATTCCTCTAGATCTTTATGAGAGTACACTCTTGCTACTATGCCGTCAAGATACCTTGACAACACTCTTGCAGTGTCAGCTATGGTCTCTCCACGGCCTAACTGGAGTTCTTTCCAGCTTAAATAAACGGGGTGAGCACCCAACTGGTAAGCAGCAACATCAAAGCTTATTCTAGTTCTCGTACTAGGCTTCTGGAATAAGAGCCCTATGCTTCTACCTTCTAGTACAGGTAGCTTCCTCTCACCTGAATAATATCTCCTCTTGAATTCCAATCCCATTTTTACCAGTTGAAGAATCTCCTCCCCACTAAAATCCTTGAGGCAAAGGAAATCCCTGCCTTTCAAATCATACAAAGACATGCTACTACACCATTTCTTTTGTAGTAGATTTACTCGCATTTATTAACACATTACCAGATAATCCTCCGCGGTGGAAGACTATGTCATATGCTCGGAGAATAGCTGAGAAAACAACCAAAGAAGCGTTATTCAGACAGGTAGAGGAGAATGTTCCAATGGAAGATGTAGTTGAATGGTTATACGAGGACTTCGGAGTTAGTATTGGGAGGAAGACTTGGAGTAACTTGAAGAGAGCAGTGTTAAAAGCAGCCGACATTAAACCACAAGATATAGCTATACTATTAATGGACCATGATATACAGCCAAATGAAGGGGCTTGGGATGTCCAGCCTAGGAGAAGTTTGTCACCTAATTCGGGTTCTAGACAAAATAGCTGAGCCTCGGAGGAACATTTACCCAGGATTTAATAAGGCACATGTCTTTCTAGCAATAAAATGGATTTCACAGTCTCCTAGAAGCAGGTTCTTCCTTGAGAAAAACCTTGAGATAGGTGAGGCATCTGTTAAAACTTTAATCAGGCGTTTAAAGGAAGAAGGCCTTGTCGAAACCAGTAAATATTCCGGATCCACTGCAACCGAGAAAGGATCCTATATAGCTAGAGAGCTAGATTCACATATAAGAATATATAAGGCCGTATGTAACCCAACCAGCAATCATGATCTCCTATCTATAATGCCGAATGTTCCTCCTCCAAAAGAAATGATAGAAGTCTATGCCCTAAGAGACTATCTTGTTAGATCCGGCTGTGATGTATCCCTTATAGGAGGATACCATTCGAATGAACTGCATGCACCTGGTATTGACTCAAACTACATAGAGGACCTAAGAAAATGTATCGATGCATCCGTTGATTATGATTTCAAGGCAGTCGCCAAGGCAGTCGCTAGTCAGGGTATCTTTGTTTTCTTTCCGAGAAACAAGCTATCTAGGTGTTTAGACGGAATCCTTTCCTTTCTTTTGTCTAAATGTTAAACGTTATTTGTTAACCGGGGAGTTAACATACTATTGTTTAAAATCATAATCTACTACCTCTGAATAACTCTAATTTATTGTTAAACACAAAGAACGCATATATTGTATTACATTAGGTATTATTGTAAGAGTTACATTGATCATTATACAAAAACCTACAGTATTACCTTTAACTTAGTTCAATAAATCACTGAATATCTGTTCACGATAATATTTATGCTGGTAGATGTAGTAGATTACATTATACATTAATTTCACGTTTACATACATCATCTATGTAAGTTTTCACTTTACGTGTGAATCCTACTCTAATACCTAGTCTCCGGTCATTGTATATATACACAATTTGCTTTGTCTGTAAATCCCTTATAACTTTCAAAATAAACGGCAACTCTGCTTGGAGTTTCTCTTGTATTTGATCCAGGTACATATATGATGAGCCCCATGTAGCTAAATTATTAACCAGCAATTGAAGTACTTCTTGCTCCTCCTCGGTTAATCCTAGTTTTAATGTGTTATACACGCATTGAGGATCGACGTCTCCTAACTGTACCCTGGTTTTTTGAGATTTATTGTCTGGTTGTTTGGTTTGTTTAACAATAAATGACAATAATTCACCTGTTTCATGATATCTCAAGGTTTTTTTCTTGTTATTCTTTGTCTGATATTTATTTTCTCCTAGGAGCTGTTTGGCTATTGCCACATATTCACTGAACCTCGTCGCCAGTGTTCTCTCCACTATGCTCTTGGCATAATCTTCGCCTTTAGGAGTCAGGTACCATAACCCGTTGCTATATTCTAGGTATCCTCGAGTCCTCCAGTAAGATAAATAACTGGACACGTATTTTGTTTCTACTCCAACGACCTGGGCTATCTCAGCTGCTCTCATTGGCTTAGATAACAGGAGAACTAGTGCTGCTTCTATTATTTTACTCCTAGGTCCTCCCCGGGTTTTTGCTGATTTTACGACTTCATCTGCTATGTATTCAAGTAGGTTTCTATAGTCGTCCAACTCCACCCCTTATAATATGTTTGTTTTATGACAAGAATACGGGGTTTTCCCGGTATTACTTTGTCCTTCATTGTCTCCATTAACTCCCCGGTTAATTCTCAGTATAGCCATCTGTCAAGTCTAGACTGTTGGTATGCCTTTCTGATAAGGCGGCTTTCACTGATTATTTTTCTAACATCGTATTTGACGTATTTTCTAACAGCGTCTATGAGTTCTTGCAGCGTCTTGGGTTTGTTAACCGGGGGGTTAACAAGGATCTTCCTTGTTGTTTCACGGATTTGCCAGTTACCCACAGGTGCATAATAATATGGGAATACTTCCCTTATTATGAGGACTGCTGCTTGTCGTCTAAGCTTGTATAGTTTCTCTGCTACTGATAGCCTAGCAGCTAGGTAGCCTCCATCCATTTTATCGAACTTGCCTCTGTGGTCTTCTGTAACCTTGACTATGACAGTTTTCCCATACCCTGGGACCCAGGGAGTTGATGGGTACCATATTTCTATCCACTCCACCTCATATATCCCAGGTAGGAAGACGATCGTGTAGGAGTTCCCTATATAGTACCCGTGGTAGATCCGGGTCTCATTGATAACTGGGAGTGATCGTATTTCACGGATCATGCTACCTGCTATTATAGAGTCTACTGCGCTTGTACCCCATCGAGTAGGTACTATTCTCCTGTTTCTCAAGGTGCCCGTCATTCCTAGGCTGAATGCTTTGATTATGCTGTATATATTGACTCCATGTTCGTAGAGGTACCATACAGCTTTACTTGACTTGAGATCGTCTACGAGAACTTTCTCTATGGGTTTTGGGACATGAGGGTTCTCTGCTATGACCACTTTTCTTGCCGGGGATGCTGGGCCTATAGGCTTTGTTGTTCCATTAAATAAGAGGGAGGGTTTAGGCTTCTTCTCTAAGATAACCTCGGAGGATACTGGTTTAGTGGAGATTGCTGCTAGGGAGAGCTCTTTATTATATAGGTTCCAAGGGTCTGTTGCTTCGACTTTAATTATACCTGATACAGTCTGCGACCTTAAAGCAATAATCTTGCGAAGCGAGTATTCCTTGTCGGCCCATGTTCGCGGGTCATCGTGCAGGGAGGAGTTGGGGGATCCTGGTGTAGTGGTGTAGTAGAGTCTTATGTAAGGATAACCGTGTTCCCCTACTAGTACAGATGGTGGGGTAGGTGCATCTACTTCGGTGCCTTTAATTGACTGGACTCCATGGACTTGCCATGTATACCTCTCTAATAATGGGCAGTATGGGAGACCGCAAAGCCGTTTATATCCTTTACATTTTGCGCAGAGTGATGGATTTATTCGAGGCATGTTTAGTCCTCTATAGGTTTAAGTGACTTAGACTCTAGTTCACGGTATATTTTATCCTCAGCTTCATCCGTTAATATATAGAATTTTACTAGAAGCTCGTCTCTCTCCTTCAAAAGAAATGTATCAGGAGGTAACGGTATCCATTTCCTTGATCTATTAACAGCAAGTACTAAACCGCCCATATCTGATAACGACAACTCTTCCAGGGGTTTCTCGTCTCCCTCGTACCTTACTCTAATAACAGTCTCTCTGCTTTCTTCTCCAGCTTCTTCAACAATGAAATGCACAGCTCCCTCTAGGACGGTTAATGCAAGTAATTTAGCCGCATCCCCTAGGCTCTCAAGGCTTTTAGCTAGGATCGCTATAGCTGGGCCATAATTCGGTTTACTCTGGTACTCTTTGTAAGATGTTGAAAGTATGTCGACGTACATTTGATCGATATCTTCCTCCATGTTAACTATTTCTACTGCTGCTGTTTTATCCATGTTAAATATAGAGTGAAATGCCAGATCCATCATGAGAGAGGCAAGATTATATGTTTCTAAGACCTGTTCTGCTAGGGGGTCTTCATCAACTGCCTCCTCTATGCTGGTAACCAGCTTCAACATGCCTTCGTCTCCTAGGAATCTTGCGAGATCCTCGATCTCGTCAAGCGTACCTCTAACTATAATCGTGTCACCTTTCTTGATCCTAAACGTTGGGTCGGGAGCCAGCATGTAGTCCTTGTTTCTCTTGACTATTAAGACATCTATACGTGAAACATTCTCCTCTATCTCCGTGATAGAAACCTCCTCTCTAGGCATTTTCACTGCTTTTACCAGTGCCACTGTCTCCTCCCCGCGTAGGAGAGAGTTTTTCACGGCTTGGCTGACGCTTAATCCTTGAAGAACTATTCTTGCAATATCTCCTGCGGCATTGCTTATTCTATCAAACGCTACTCCTAGATTGGCTAGTGAAACCATGTATTTCGCCTGAGAAGGGGATCTTGCAGCAAGCATTGTTTTATAGAGAAGCTTCCTCCACATTTTATCTATTATCTTCTCTATGTTAGAGACTTCAAGCGCTGCACGTTTATCATTCCATATTAGACTATAAAAGGAAAGATCTAGTGCTATGCTCGAGTAATCCTTAGCTTCTTGGAGAATATCAAGTATAGTGTCAGTTTTCAACCTGTTTTCCACCGCCTTTACCTACTATATACAGGGAAAGCGCGACCTCTGCTACCACAGGAAGCCTGCCTGGAACTTCTCTTAGATACGCTTGAGCCCCAAACTTCCTTTCCAAGGGATCGAACCCCGCGTCAGAGCCATCGAAGACTAGTGCAATAGACGAACTTGAGGCCTGATACTTCTCCAGTAGATCACTAAGCTCTTGTCCTGTTCCAGTAAGCAATATTGTTAGGCCGGGTTTAACGGTTTCCACGAAATCTTCGAGAGTAGGCATGACTACCAGGGATAAGCCGTTCTTGTAGGCATATTTGAAAGCGTCAGGTATACCTGTTTGGGCAGCAGCTCCGTAGACCTTTGTATAAGCGAATTCTTTCACCCCCATAGAGGATCCTATTTTAATGAAATCCATAACGCGGCTGGGGCTTGAAGTGTTATTTAACACGAGCATCACATTCTTAGGTAACACCGCTATCATCGACCCAAGCAATTATCTCTGTCTAGGAGAGTTTAAAGGATTTGGAGTATGGTTCTCCAAGAACTCGATAGTTCTACGGGATATCCGGTATGCTAGAGGCGGAGGTACAGCTTCTCCCACTTGATTGTACTGAATATCTTTGCTTCCCAGGAAAACATGGTAGTCTGGGAAACCCATTAGCCGGGCTTGTTCTCGAACGGTTAGAAGCCTGTTCTCATATGGATGTATGAACTGAGAGGATCCTAGAACCGTAGGAGCCGGGTACCTTGGATCTAGTCTAATCAGGTTCGGGAGCTTCTTACCTCCGGCTCCCATGTACTTGATTAAGCTTTTACCCCATTTGAGACACTCGAGTTTTCTCATCTTGCTAGGTGATAGTGTAGTATATTCATGGTTAAACGGGTATGGCGATCCAGGTGGCGGTAACCTTTCGAGGGCTTCTTCCACTGTTACTTGAGGCTCTTTTTCGAGGTTGAGCCGTATATTGGATATGAACACCCTAGTCCGTTTGCTTGGGACACCGTGATCCTCTGCCTTGAGAATATTGAAGTATATATTTCTATAACCATACCTACTTAACTCTTTCCTTATAGCATTTCTGATCTCGTTTACTAGAACACCTTTAACGTTTTCTATGAAGAAAATCCTAGGTTGTACTTCTCCAATGATTCGTATGGCGTGTAGAAACAATTGCCCGGCTGGGTCACGGTAAAGCCTATCTATGGGGTGTTTCTGTCTTTTAGGATTGGCCCCGGTAAAGGGTTCACAAGGTGGGCTAGCTATTATAACGTCTATGTTTTCAGGTTGTTCTATATATTTCGATATAACGTCTATGTTTATCCTTTTAATATCTTCTGATAAAACAATCGCCTTGGGAAAATTCTCCTTATATGTTTTGGAAACAGCTGGGTGATTCTCTACTGCTAATATACTCCTAAACCCGGCTTCCTCGAAACCCCGGGAGAATCCTCCTGCACCTGAAAACAGATCAATGAATTTATAGTTGCGCTTCATCCCGCTTAATTTCCCTCTGAAGGTTTTCAATTATCTTTTTTAGAATCCTTAAGTTGATCTCCCTGTCCTCATCTAACTCTAGCTCCCCGCCGCATCTAGGACAGATGAATTCGTATTCAAAGGCCTCTGGAAAAGTGTAACGGGCACCGCATTTTGGGCACACGTAAATCTCGTTCTCCTCCTCAAAACCATACCGGTTTTTCAATTTCTCCAGAACACTCTTTTTACGGCTGAGTAATACTAGGTTAAGTGTGCTTTTATTTATCCTCCAGAAGAACCTAGTTTCGCCTGTTTTTGTTCTACCACGCTGATAGGTGACGAGCTTGTTTTCAAGCAACAGGAGTAGGATTCTTCTTATCTGGGTTTCTCTCATCCCTGTGATCTGTTCTAATTCTTCATCGCTTAGACCTTTTGTTTCAGCTTTTTCATATAATATCCTAAATATAAGCGCAGCCTCCTCGGGAGTTATGTTTGATAGAATAGGCGATCGTTTATATGCTTTCTCCTTGTAGAAGAGCAGTTTTATAAAAGTGTCCATTTCCTTCATAATCTCTATTTCATCTACTTTGCCTTTAATGTTCTTTTTTCCGTTCAACACGTTTGCCCCTCGGCGAGGGTATTATTCTTACTGTCCCTCCACTAAATTCTAGATATAGCTCTCTACCCTTAAATAGCCTGTCTAGGAAGATTGCAAGAGCCGCTATTTCTGAGTGAGGCTGGTTTCCTATTGCAACATTATAGTCTGCTAACTCGTAGTAGATAGGATCTACTTTAGGCCCTCCTATAATAACTAATTTGTCCTTCAGACTTGATCGTATGTCATCAATGACATCATCTACTTGTAAACCATACATAGTCAAATGGATTATCTCTCCTCCTCCCTCCTTCCATTTTTTACTAAATTTAACCGGATTGTTGATGCAGGAGAATTCTATTTCTCCCCCCCACTGCTGTGTTACACCTGATAGGTTTGATTTAATGTTATTATCACAAATGCCCGATAGGTAAAAACTCTGTGACCCAAAAGCCCTGGCTACTAATGCTGTGTGCATCGTTACCCTCTTATCACGTTCTGGGCGATGGTCTAGTTTGAGAATATAAACCCTATAGTTCGGTGGCAATGAGTTCGTCCCCCCGAGATGAATGCAGCCCGGATATATTATTGTATACTATATCCAGTAGGCGAGGTATATTGTATTCTGTTACAGCAGATACTCTTATGACTCCCCGTATATTGTACAAGTCACTATATAAATCACTAGCCACCTCCTCTTCTATTC